>NZ_JBFBJK010000013.1:0-251964 GCF_040686095.1 Streptomyces sp. NPDC086554 | reverse complement strand
CCAAAACCCCCCCCCCGGCCGCCGGCCCCCACCCCCCGGCGCCCGGCCGGGCTCCCCGGCGGAGCGGGCGCCCCCCGGCTCCTTGGCGGAGCTGCCGACCCCCGGTGCCTGGGGGGGGGGCGCCGGCGCCGCACGGCACGCGGCGCCGGCGGACCGTGGGGCTGATTCGACACCAGGGGCGTGGCTCACCAGCACCCGCAGCACAGGGCTGTCGAGGCTCGCGGCGGGGGCCGCGAGCGTGACGAGCGTGGCCGGTGCGGTGAACGCGGTCAACGGGGCAAGCGGGGTCAACGGGCCGAGCGGGCGTAGCGGCGCGGGCGGGGCTAGCAGGGCGAACGGGGTGTACGCGGCACCCGGCGCGTGGCGCACCGGCACCCGCGCCGCGGCGCAGGCCGCCCTCGCGGCCACCTACGCCGTCACCGCCGCCCGCCCCCTCTTCCATGCCGCGCTCAACCCATCACCCCAGCTCACCCAACGAGCCGTCGGCGGCGGCATCCGAGCCATGATCCCGCTCCAAGCCGCACTCTCCGCCCGCGCGGGCGCCCTCGGTACCGCCCTGCTGACCGCGGCCCTCGCCCCGGCGGCCCGCCGGTTCGGCCGGAAGGTGAGTGTCACGTGACCGGAGCAGCGGACCGGCGGGCCACGCCGCCGAGCGGGACCGTGGCACCCCTGCGGTTCGGGTACGGCACCAACGGGCTGACCGATCTCCGGCTCGACGACGCCCTCGGTCTCCTCGCCGACCTCGGATACGTCGGCGTCGGGCTGACCCTCGACCACATGCACCTCGACCCCCTCGCCCCCGACCTCGCCGCCCGCAGCCGCCGCGTGGCCCGCGGCCTGGAGCGGTTCGGTCTTACGGCGACGATCGAGACGGGCGCCCGCTACGTGCTCGACCCGCGCCGCAAGCACGGCCCCTCGCTCCTGGACCCCGACCCGGACGCACGGGCGGCCCGCGTCCGCCTGCTGATCCGCGCCGTCCAGGTCGCCGCCGACCTCGGCGCCCACGCCGTGCACTGCCTCAGCGGCATCACCCCCGAGGGAACCACCGACGACACCGCCTGGCAGCGCCTCGCCGAATCGCTCGGACCTGTCCTGGACGCCGCGTCCGGCGCCGCCGTGCCCCTGGCCATCGAACCCGAACCCGGCCACCTCCTCTCCACACTCGCCGACTTCCACCGCCTCCGCCACGAACTCGGCGACCCCGAGCCCCTGGGCCTCACCCTCGACATCGGCCACTGCCAGTGCCTCGAACCGCTCCCTCCCGCCGACTGCGTACGCGCCGCCGCGCCCTGGCTACGGCACGTCCAGATCGAGGACATGCGCCGCGGTGTCCACGAACACCTCCCGTTCGGGGACGGGGAGATCGACTTCCCGCCCGTTCTCGAAGCCCTCGCCGCCACCGGCTATCAAGGCCTCACCGTCGTCGAACTGCCCCGCCACTCCCACGCGGGCCCCCAACTCGCCTCCCACTCCATCGAGTTCCTGCACCGGGCCGCCGAAGGAATCCGCGCCCCGGGTCGAAAAGGCGCTCCGCCCCAGAGCGCCCCCGCCCGCACCCCAGCCAGAGGAGGAACTCCGTGACCGATGCCCCCGCCATCGCCGACCTCCGCAGCCGCCTCGACGCCGACCTCGATGGCGCCGCCCGGGCCTGGCTCGACCAGGCCACCGCGGAGGCCGCCGCCCGCCACGGCCAACCGGACCGAGGTGCCGCCCCCGTATGGGAGTTGCGCTTCGCCGAGGCCGGCCGACGCTGCGGCCAGGAGCACGCGGACGCCGCCCGCGTACTCCTCCTGCACGCCGCCGACGCGGACCCGGCCACGCTCACCCGCGTCTACGAACAGGGCACCGCCGCCGAGCGCCGCGCCGTCCTGCACGCCCTGCCCCACCTGGTGCCGGGCCCCGAAGCCCTGCCCCTGGTCGAGGACGCCCTGCGCACCAACGACACCCGGCTCGTCGCCGCGGCGGTCGGGCCGTACGCTGCCCGGCACCTCGCCCCGCACCACTGGCGCCACGCGGTCCTTAAGTGCCTGTTCACCGGTGTCCCCGTGGACGCCGTCGCCGACCTCCCGCGCCGCGCCCACGCCGACGCCGAGCTCGCCCGCATGCTCGGCGACTACGCGGGCGAACGCACCGCCGCAGGCCGCCCCGTCCCCGGCGATCTGCACCGCGTCCTGGCCCTGACCGCCCCTACGGCGCCCTCCGCCGCAGCGGACCCGTCATCCCCCGCGACGCCCCCGGCCCCCGCGACCCCTTCGACCGGCGAGGAGCAGGAGTCCTGATGCGCATCTTCGACCCCCACATCCACATGACGTCCCGGACCACCGACGACTACCAGGCCATGTACGCCGCTGGCGTCCGCGCCGTCGTCGAGCCGGCCTTCTGGCTGGGCCAGCCCCGCACCTCACCCGCCTCCTTCTTCGACTACTTCGACTCCCTCCTGGGCTGGGAACCCTTCCGCGCCGCCCAGTACGGCATCGCCCACCACTGCACGATCGCCCTCAACCCCAAGGAGGCGAACGACCCCCGCTGCACCCCGGTCCTCGACGCGCTGCCCCGGTATCTCGTCAAGGACAACGTCGTCGCCGTCGGCGAGATCGGCTATGACTCCATGACCCGCGCAGAGGACGCCGCGCTCACGGCACAGCTCCAGCTGGCCGCCGACCACGAGCTGCCCGCGCTCGTCCACACCCCGCACCGCGACAAGCTGGCCGGCCTGCGCCGCACCCTCGACGTCGTCCGGGAGTCCGCGCTGCCCCTGGAGCGGGTCCTCATCGACCATCTCAACGAGACCACGGTCAAGGAGGCCAAGGACAGCGGCTGCTGGCTCGGGTTCTCCGTCTATCCCGACACCAAGATGGACGAGGACCGGATGGTGGCGATCCTGCACGAGCACGGGACCGAGCGGGTCCTGGTCAACTCGGCCGCCGACTGGGGAAAGAGCGACCCGCTCAAGACCCGCAAGGTGGCCGACGCGATGCACAAGGCCGGGTTCAGCGAGGACGACGTCGACCTGGTCCTCTGGCGCAACCCGGTCGCCTTCTACGGACTCAGCGGCCGCCTCGCCCTCGATGTCACGGACACCGACGCCACCCACGAAGGCAACTCCATCCTCCGCGGCGGGGCGTGAGCCATGCGCTTCCGGCACCCCGACGGCAGCGTCGTCCACCTCGCGTACTGCACCAACGTCCACCCCGCCGAGACCCTCGACGGCGTCCTCGCGCAACTCCGCGACCACTGCGAACCCGTACGCAAACGCCTCGGCAGGGACCGCCTGGGCATCGGCCTGTGGCTCGCCAAGGACGCCGCGCACGCACTGGTCACCGACCCCGCAGCCCTCCGCGGCCTGCGCACCGAACTCGACCGGCACGGCCTGGAGGTCGTCACCCTCAACGGATTCCCGTATGAAGGCTTCGGTGCCGAAGAGGTCAAGTACCGCGTGTACAAGCCGGACTGGACCGATCCCGAGCGGCTCTCCCACACCACCGACCTGGCCCGCCTGCTCGCCGCCCTGCTGCCGGACGACGTCACCGAAGGCACCATCTCCACCCTTCCCCTCGCCTGGCGCACCCCCTTCGACCCCGTCCACGCCGATGCGGCCCGCGCCGCCCTCACCGCGCTCGCCCAACGCCTGGACGCGCTCGACGAGTTGACCGGCCGGTCTATCCGCATCGGCCTGGAACCTGAACCGGGCTGCACCGTGGAGACCACGAGCGACGCGATCGCCCCGCTCACCGCGGTCGGTCACGACCGCATCGGTGTCTGTGTCGACACCTGTCACCTGGCCACCTCCTTCGAAGAACCCCGGGCCGCACTCGACGCCCTCGCCGCCGCGGGCATCCCCGTCGTCAAGTCCCAGCTCTCCGCCGCCCTGCATGCCGAACACCCCCATCTCGCCCAAGTCCGCGCAGCCCTCGCCGCCTTCGACGAGCCCCGCTTCCTGCACCAGACCCGCACCCGCGCACCCGCCGGCCTGCGCGGCACCGACGACCTCGGCGAGGCCCTCGCCGGCGACGCCCTGCCCGACACAGCCCCCTGGCGCGCCCACTTCCACGTCCCCCTGCACGCCGCCCCCGCGCCGCCTCTCACCTCCACACTCCCCGTCCTGAAGGACACGCTCACGCACCTCGTCGGCGGACCGCACCCCCGCACCCGCCACCTCGAGGTCGAGACCTACACCTGGCAGGCGCTGCCACCCGAGCTGCGCCCCCGCTCCCGACCTCAGCTCGCCGACGGCATCGCCGCCGAGCTCACCCTCGCCCGCGACCTCCTGACGGACCTCGGCCTCAAGGAACTCCCATGAGCCCCACACCTCTCCTCGTCCTGGACGTCGTCGGCCTCACCCCACGCCTCCTCGACCACATGCCACACCTCAAAGCCCTGGGCAGGTCCGGCTCACGGGCCACGCTCGGCACCGTCCTGCCCGCCGTCACCTGCGCGGCCCAGTCCACCTTCCTCACCGGCACCACCCCCGCCGAGCACGGCATCGTCGGCAACGGCTGGTACTTCCGCGAGCTCGGCGACGTACTGCTGTGGCGCCAGCACAACGGCCTCGTCGCCGGCGGCAAACTCTGGGACGCCGCCCGTCGCGCGCACCCCGGCTACACCGTCGCCAATATCTGCTGGTGGTACGCCATGGGCGCCGACACCGACATCACCATCACCCCCCGTCCTGTCTACTACGCCGACGGCCGCAAGGAACCCGACTGCTACACGCGCCCCCCGGCCCTGCACGACGAACTCACCGAGAAATTCGGTACGTTCCCCCTCTTCCACTTCTGGGGCCCCGGCGCGGACATCGTCTCCAGCCGCTGGATCACCGATGCCACCCGCCACATCATCGACACCCGCCACCCCGACCTGGCCCTGTGCTACCTCCCCCACCTCGACTACGACCTGCAGCGCTACGGCCCCGACGACCCGCGCTCCCACCAGGCCGCCGCCGATCTCGACCAGACCATCGCCCCCCTTCTCGACGACGCGAAGGCCGAAGGCCGCACCGTCGTCGCGCTGTCCGAGTACGGCATCACCCGCGTGAGCCGTCCCGTCGACATCAACCGAGCCCTGCGCCGCGCCGGCCTCCTCGAAGTGCACACCCAGGACGGCATGGAGTACCTCGACCCGATGGCATCCCGCGCCTTCGCCGTCGCCGACCACCAGATCGCCCACGTCTATGTGCGCAGGCCCGAGGACATGGAAGCCACCCGCCAGGCGCTCGCCGACCTCCCCGGCATCGAGCAACTCCTCGACGACGAGGGCAAGAAGGCGCATCACCTGGACCACCCGCGCTCCGGCGAACTCGTCGCCGTCGCGGAGCCGGATGCCTGGTTCACGTACTACTACTGGCTCGACGACAACCTTGCGCCTGACTTCGCGCAGCTCGTCGAGATCCACCGCAAACCCGGCTACGACCCTGCCGAGCTCTTCATGGACCCCGAGGACCCCTACGTCCGCGTCAAGGCCGCGGGCGCCCTGGCCCGCAAGAAGCTCGGCATGCGCTACCGCATGGCGGTCGTGCCCCTGGACCCGTCACCTATTCGCGGCAGCCATGGCCGCCTCCCCGCGAGCGAGGACCTCGATTCGGGACCGCTCATTCTGTGCTCCACCCCCCGCGCCGTAAGCGGCCGTGTCGCGGCCACCGATGTGAAATCGCTGTTGCTCGACCTCGCCGGCCTGCACTGAGCCGTGCACCGCGCCGCCGAGTTCAGCTTGATCTCCACTGAACCAGACGGCTCGGCCCGTGCCATCAGGGTCCGACCCTGATCGTTCCCCGAGCCGGAAATCGAACCCATCCCTGACTCAGCCATTCCTGACCCAGCCATTCCTGACTCGATCCCGGGAGAACCTCATGAGCCGCAAGCACACCCCCGCCGACCCCGAACTGGCCCACAGACTCAGCAGACGCGGCGTGCTCGGTGTGGCCGCGGGCGCCACCGCCGCGGCCCTGATCGGCACAGCCGCCACGGCTGCCCCCGCCACCGCTGCGGAGCAGGGCCGCCACCGACCCGTCCTGCCCCCCGGCCGCCTCGGCATCCAGCTCTACAGCCTGCGCGACAAGGTCTCCACTCTCGGATTCGCCGCCGTCTTCGCCGAGTTGGAGAAGTACGGATACGACGAGGTCGAGTTCGCCGGATACACCCAGGGCGCAGCAGGCGCCATCACCCTGGCCCAGCTGAAGCAGCTGGCGCGCGATCACGGTCTGCACCCCATCGGCAGCCACGTCGGCTACTACGACGACAACAACCCCAACGCCTACACCTTCGCGCAGAACCTCACCAAGGTCCTCGACGACGCCGAGGCACTGGGCCTCAAGCACATCGGCACCGCGTCGGGACCCTTCCGCTACGGCTCGACCGTCGACGGATGGAAGCGTGCCGCAGAGGACTTCAACACGTACGGAGAAGCGGCCCGCAAGCGCGGCATGAAGTTCTACCAGCACAACCACGCCGAGGAGTTCTCCTTCGCCACCGACAAGCCGAACGTGCGCCTCTACGACGTGCTGCTCGCGGAGACCGACCCTGACTTCGTCTATCTGGAGATGGACATCTACTGGGCGTTCGCGGGCCAGTTCCGCTTCGGCAAGCGGCCGGACGGCACGCCGGCGCCCTTCGAGCCGCTCGACTACGTACTCAAGCAGCCGCACCGCTACCCGCTGTTCCACGTCAAGGACGGCATACGGGACGAGACCGCACGCGACGGCTACCGCATGGTGGACGTCGGGGACGGCGACATCGACTACAAGAAGTTCCTCTCCAAGGTGACCGCGCGGACCCATGAAGGCCGCCGCTACCACCACTGGCAGACCGAGCACGACAACCCGGTCGAGTCCTACGCCTTCGCCCGCAAGTCCAGCGAGCACCTGCACTCGCTGCGCTGCGGCGACTGACCCCGGACACGGCGGCGGCCGGCCCGTGCACCAGGTGCACGGGCCGGCCGCTGAGCCGTACGACGCGTACTAGAGCGTCGCCACGCGCGCGTGCCCAGGCTGTCGCAGCAACAAGGAGAGTCCCGCCGCGACCAGAGAGACCACACCGGCCGTCGTATAGGCGCCGACGTATCCCCACGAGGCCACGACCATCGCGCCCATCCCGCCGCCGAAGAGACCGCTGACCAGCTTGGCGCTGTAGACCATGCCGTAGTTGGAGGCGTTGTTGTTCTCTCCGAAGTAGTCCGGTACGAGGGCAGCGAACAGCGGATAGAAGGCGCCGCCCGCGAAGCCGGACAGGAACGCGAAGACCAGGAACAGCGGCTGGTTGCGCATCTCGCCCGCCCACAGCACGCCGAACTGCGCCACCGCCAGCACCAGGCAGACGTAGGTCAGGGTCGGCTGTCGGCCGAGCCGGTCCGAGAGCCAGCCCACGACGCCGCGCCCCGTGCCGTTGATCACCGACATCACGCCCATCGACGACGCCGCGATGAGCGGACCGAAGCCCATCTCCTTCGCGAACGGCACCTGGAAGGAGATCCCGAAGATCGAGACGCCCGCGCAGCACAGCATGCACACCCACATCAGCGGGACGACTCCGGTCCGCAGGGCCTCCCCAGGAGTGAACTGCCGTACCGCCGGCGGGTTCTTGGCCAGCGCGACCGCCGTACGCCTGTCGCCGTCCCGCCGCAGCGGGTCGACGTCCGACGGCCACCAGTTCTTCGGCGGGTCCTTGAAGAAGAGCCCCGCCACCAGCGTCACGGCGAGTACGTAGAAGCCGACCAGGTCGAGGACGGTCCGGTAGTTCGACGTGTCGAAGCCGTAGGAGAACAGGAAGATGAACGGCACGGCTCCGTAGGCGAATCCGCCGTTGACGAAGCCCGTCTTGCCGCCGCGCCGTTCCGGATACCACTTGCCGACCATGTTCACGCAGGTCGAATAGATCAATCCGGAGCCGACGCCGCCCAGGAAACCGAAGCCCGCCATGGCCGCCGCCACGTTCGGCGCGTGGCTGAGGCTGACGAAGCCCAGGAGGGAGAGGACGGAGCCCGTCAGCATCGCCGCTCTGCTGGTCAGGATTCCTTTCTCGCGCAGTTTCCCGGCCGGGAAGGAGACGGCCGCCTGGAAGAAGATCCAGACACTGAGCACCCAGAAGGTGTTCGACGAGGTCCAGTGGTGGGCCGCGGAGAGGGTGTCCTCCGCGGCCCCGTAGGCGTACTCGAAGACGCTGATGGCGAGCATGGCCACCCAGGGGAGCACCACCATCGTCCAGCGGGGTCGGCCGAGGATCTCCCGGTCGCTCTCGCCGACGCGGTACACGCGCCCGCGTTCGTCCGTGACTTCTTGGTACGACGCGTCAGTGCTGCCCGGGCTGCCCTGCGCGTTTTTCGCGGCGATGGGCTCCGCCGTCATATCAGGCCATCTCCTCACCGAGAGGTTGCGGATTGGGGTCGATCTTCTTGGACTTGGGCCTGCCCGGCTGGGACAGGAAGAGCGCGATGAAGCCGGCGAACAGGGAGATGGACCCGGCCAGGGTGAACGCCCCCGTGTGGCCCCAGTGGCTCACCACCAGGGAACCCATGCCGGAGCCGAGGAGCCCGGAGACCAGCTTGGAGCTGTAGACAAGGCCGTAGTTGGAGGCGTTGTTGTTCTCTCCGAAGTAGTCGGCCGTCATGGCCGCGAACATCGGGAAGATGGCGCCTCCGCCGAATCCGGAGATGCTGGAGAAGACCAGGAACAACGGGAGGCTCTTGATGTCCGCGGACCACAAGATGCCGTACTGGGACAGGCCGAGGACGATGCAGACGAAGATCAGGCATCGCTTGCGTCCGTAGCGGTCCGAGAGCCAGCCGATGACACCTCGGCCGGTGCCGTTGACGATGGCCTTCAGAGACATGGCGGTGGCGACGATTCCGCCGGCGAATCCGGCCTCCTCCCCGATGTCCACCTGGAACGCGATGCCGAAGATGTTCACGCCCGATGTGCACAGCAGGCAGAACCACATCAGCGCGACGCGTCCGGTCTCCCAGGCCTCCCTGGGGGTGTATTGCCGCACGGCGGGCGGGTTCATCTTCAGGGCCCTGCGGGCCCGTGGGTCGTCCGGCGGACGCAGCGGGTCCACGTCCACGGGCCACCAGTTCTTCGGCGGGTCCTGGAAGAAGTAGCCCGCCACGGCGACCATCGCCGCCAGGAAGAGGCCGACGGACACCAGTACCCAGCGGAAGTTCGTCAGGTCCATGTAGCCGGTGAAGATGAAGACGAACGGCACCGAACCGTAGGCGAATCCGCCGTTGACGAAGCCGGTCTTGCCGCCTTTCCGTTCCGGATACCACTTGCCGACCATGTTCACGCAGGTCGCGTACACCATGCCGGCGCCCATGCCGCTGAACATGCCGAAGCCGATGTAGGCGACCACCACATGCGGCGCGAACGCCAGGGACAGATAGCCGAGCAGCGTGCCGGCCGCGCCGAGCATCATCGCCCAGCGGGCCGGGAGCTTCCCGCTCTCGCGGAGTTTGCCCGCAGGGAAGGCCACCGCGGCCTGGAAGAAGACCCAGACGCCCAGCATCCAGAAGATGTGCAGGCTGCTCCAGGAATGCGCGGTGTGCAGGGTGTCCTCGGCCGAGGCGAACGCGTATTCGGCCGAGCTGATGCCCATCATGCCCACCCACGGCAGGATGACCATCCACTTGCGTTTGCGGCCCATGATGTCGACGTCGGTCTCGCCGAGCCGGTACATGCGGCCGTTGGCGTCCGTCACCTCCCGGTACGGGACGGGTGTCTGGATGTCAGTTGTTGTCATGTCGCTTTAGCACCCCTTGCGTCGAAAAGACCCTGGCCAGCGCCCCCTGTCCAATTCCTTTCGTGCGCGCGCGGGTTCCGGGGCGGCCGGCGCGCGCCGCCGGCCGCCCGCAGCCCTCGACTCACCCCCTCATCGACCACCTCCGAGCAGCCCGGCGGCCCGCGCCCAGCGGTACTTCGCACCGAGTGCGGCCACCGGCTTCTCGGTCGTGTACGGGTACGCCACGACGCCCCGCTCGAAGAGGTACTGGCAGGCCTCCTCCACCTCGACATCGCCCGCCAGAGACGCCACTACGGGCTTCTCGATGCCGCGCTCGCGGAACTCCGCGACCACGCGGGCCGTCAGCTCGGCGAAGACCATGGGAGGCGTGACGATGGTGTGCCAGTAGCCGAGGACGAGCGCATGGATGCGCGGGTCCTCCAGACCCAGCCTGATCGTCGCCTCGTACGTCGAAGGGGGCTCGCCACCGGTGATGTCCACGGGGTTGCCGGCCGCCCCGAAGGGCGGGATGAACGCCTTGAAGGCCGCGTCCAGGTCGTCCGGGATCTCCATCAGCCGCAGTCCGTTGTCGGTCACCGCGTCGGAGAGCAGCACGCCCGAGCCGCCCGCCCCCGTGATGATCACGATGTTGTCGCCCTGCGGGGTGGGAAGCACCGGCAACGCGCGCGCGTACTCCAGCATTTCGTTGAGACCGGGGGCGCGGATGACGCCCGCCTGCCTGAGAATGTCGTCGTACACGGCGTCGTCGCCCGCGAGCGCGCCCGTGTGCGATCCGGCGGCCTTCGCCCCGGCGGCCGTGCGGCCGGCCTTCAGGACCACGACCGGCTTCTTGGGGACGGTCGCCCGCGCGGCCTCCACGAAGGCGCGGCCGTCCTTGAGGTCCTCCAAGTGCATGGCGATGCACCGGGTGTTGGGGTCCTCGCCGAACCAGGTGAGCAGGTCGTCCTCGTCCAGGTCCGACTTGTTGCCGAGCCCGACGATCGCCGAAACGCCTGTCTTCGTAGTGCGCGCGAAGCCGAGGATCGCCATTCCGATGCCGCCCGACTGGCTCGTCAGGGCGACGCCGCCCTTGACGTCGTAGGGCGTGCAGAACGTGGCGCACAGGTCCTGCCACGTCGAGTAGTAGCCGTAGATGTTCGGGCCGAGCAGCCGCACACCGTGCCGCTCGCCGATCTCAACGATCTCCTCCTGGAGGGCGTGTTCACCGGTCTCGGCGAACCCGGAGGGAATCAGGACCGCGTTGGGGATGCGCTTGCGGCCCACCTCCTCCAAGGCTGCCGCCACGAACTTGGCGGGGATCGCGAAGACCGCCACATCCACCTCACCGGGAACGTCCGTGACACTCTTGTACGCCTTGCGGCCCAAGATGTCATCGGCCTTGGGGTTCACCGGATGGATCTCTCCGGAGAAGCCGCCGTCGATGAGGTTGCGCATCACCGAATTGCCGATCTTGCCCTGCTCGTTGGAGGCGCCGATCACGGCGACCGAGCGCGGCTGCATCAGCCGCCGCATCGATGTGAGCATCTGCGCGCGCGTGTATGTGCGCCGCGCCTTTGGCACCCCCTCGGAGAGGATGACGCGGATGTCCGCGGCGATCGCGCCCTCCGGGGTGGCGATCACCGGGTTGAGGTCCACCTCGGCGATCTCCGGGAAGTCGGTGACCAGTTGGGAGACCCGGCGGATCTGCTCGGCGAGCGCCCACCGGTCCACGGCGGGGGCGCCCCGCACGCCGCGCAGGATCTCGGCGGCCCTGATCGAGTCGAACATCGAGGCCGCCTCGTCCGCGTCGACGGGCGCGAGGCGGAACGTGACGTCCTTGAGGACCTCGACCAGTACCCCGCCGAGTCCGAATGCGACGACCTTCCCGAACGTCGGATCGGTCACCGCCCCGACGATCACTTCCTGGCCGGGCGGCAGCAGCTCCTGGACCTGTACGCCATCGATGCGGGCTGTCGGCGCGTAGGCGCGCGCGTTCGCGACGATCTCGCAGAAGGCGGCCCGTACGTCGGCGGCGCCCTCCACACCGACGACGACGCCGCCCGCGTCGGTCTTGTGCAGGATGTCGGGGGAGACGATCTTCATGACTACGGGCCCGTCGAAGCGGGCCGCGTGCGCCACCGCCTCGTCCACGTCCGCCGCCAGCTCCTCGCCCGGCACGGCGATCCCGTACGCGTCCGCAAGGATCTTGCCCTCCGGCGCCGTCAGCGACGTACGGCCCTCGGCGCGCACCGAGTCGAGCAGTGCCCGCACCGTCGGTGCGCGGTCCTCGGCCATCGAGTCTTCGGCCATCAATTCAGATCACTCCGTTCGACTTGAGCAGGCGCAGTTCCTCGTCGCCGAGGCCGAGCTCCCCGACGAACACCTCGGCGTTGTGCTCACCCAGGAGCGGCGAACTGATCACGTCCACGGGGGAGTCGGACAGCTTCAGCGGGGAGCCGACGGTGGTGAAGGAGCCCCGCTGCGGATGCGCGACCTCGACGACCATCTCGTTCGCGGCCAGCGAGGCGTCCTCGATGATCTCCTTGGTGGAGAGGATCGGGCCGCACGGGATGTTGTGGGCGTTGAGCCGCTCGAGGACCTCCCACTTGGGGAGCGTCGACGACCACTCCTCGATCAGCTGGAACATTTTGCCGAGCTTGGGAAGGCGCGCATCCGGAGTCGCCCACTCGGCGTCCTCGGCCAGCTCGGGGCGTCCTATGAGCTCGGTGAGGGGCTGCCAGCCGACGGGCTGCACGATCACGTACACGTAGTCGTTGGGGCCACCTGGGGCGCACTTGACGGCCCACCCCGGCTGCCCGCCGCCGCTCGCGTTGCCGGAGCGCGGCACCTCGTCCCCGAAGTCCTCGTTCGGGTACTCGGCGAGCGGCCCGTGCTCCAGGCGCTGCTGATCGCGCAGCTTCACCCGGCACAGGTTGAGCACGGCGTGCTGCATGGCCACGTTCACGCGCTGCCCGCGACCGGTGTTCTCCCTCTGGAAGAGGGCGGCGAGAATGCCGGCGACGGCATGGATGCCGGTCCCGGAGTCACCGATCTGGGCGCCCGTGGCGAGCGGCGGGCCGTCCTCGAAGCCGGTGGTCGACATGGAGCCGCCCATCGCCTGGGCGACCACTTCGTAGGCCTTGAAGTTGGTGTAGGGGCCGTCTCCGAAGCCCTTGATCGAGGCGTAGACGATCCGCGGGTTGATCTCCTGGATGCGCTCCCATGTGAAGCCCATCCGGTCCACGGCGCCAGGACCGAAGTTCTCGACCATCACATCGGAGCGGCGGATCAGCTCCGTGAGGAGCTCCTTGCCGCGCTCGGTCTTGGTGTTGAGGGTGATGCTCCGCTTGTTGCAGTTGAGCATCGTGAAGTACAGCGAGTCGACATCCGGGAGGTCGCGCAGCTGCTTGCGCGTGATGTCCCCGGTGGGTGCCTCCAGCTTCACCACGTCCGCGCCGAGCCAGGCGAGCAGCTGGGTGGCGGAGGGCCCGGACTGGACGTGCGTCATGTCGAGGACGCGTACGCCCTCAAGAGCCTTGGTCGTCATCGCGGGCTCCTCACTTGTACATGGTCTGGTTCATGGTTCCGGGGGCGTACGCGTCCGGATCGACCCATACGTTGATCAGCGAGGGCTTGCCGGACTCGCGCGCCCGCCGGAGCGCGGGGCCGATGTCGGCCGGGTCGCGGACCTCTTCGCCGTAGCCGCCCAGCATCTGGGCGAACTTGTCGTAGTGGACGTCTCCGAGGGTGTTGCCGACGCGCTCGCGCTCCTCGCCGTACTTGGCCTTCTGGCCGTAACGGATCTGGTTCATCGAGGAGTTGTTGCCGACGATCCCGACGAAGGGCAGGTTGTAGCGGACGAGCGTCTCGAAGTCCCACCCGGTCAGTGAGAAGGCGCCGTCTCCGAAGAGGGCCACCACCTCCTTGTCGGGCCGCGCCTGCTTGGCGGCGAGCACGAAGGGGATGCCGACGCCGAGCGTGCCGAGCGGTCCGGGGTCCATCCAGTGGCCCGGCGACTTGGGCTGCACGACCTGCCCGGAGAAGGTGACGATGTCGCCGCCGTCGCCGATGTAGATCGAGTCTTCGGTAAGGAAGTCGTTGATTTCGCTGACGAGGCGGTACGGGTGGATGGGCGAGGCGTCGGAGCGGAGGTTCGGCAGCCGCTTCTCGATCGCCGTCTGTTCGGCGGCCCGCAGCTCGTCGATCCACTCTTTGCGCTTGGACGCGCCTCCGTTGACGCGGCCGGACGCCGCTTCGGTGACCGATTTCAGGATCAGTCCCGCGTCGCCCACGATGCCGAGGTCGATGTCCCTGTTCTTGCCGACGGTGCGGTAGTCGAGATCAATCTGTACGACGGTCGCGTCCTGCGAGAGCCGCTTGCCGTAGCCCATGCGGAAGTCGAACGGCGTTCCCACGATGGCGATGAGGTCGGCGTTGGAGAAGGCGTACCGCCGCGACAGCTGGAAGTGATGCGGGTCGCCGGGCGGCAGCGTGCCGCGCCCCGCGCCGTTCATGTAGGCGGGCACGTTCAGAGTGCGTACGAGCTCGATGGCCGACTCCGTGCCGCGCGTCGTCCACACCTGGCTGCCGAGCAGGATCGCGGGCTTCTCGGCGTGCACGAGCAGGTCGGCGAGCTTCTCGATCGCCTCGGGGTCACCGGCCGAGCGGGTCGAGGCGCGGTACTGCCCGGCCTGCGGGACCCGGGCCTTGTCCACCGGCACCTTGGCGTCGAGCACATCGCGCGGTATCTCCAGGAAGGACGGTCCCGGAGCGCCGTGGTAGCACTCCCGGAACGCCATGGACACCATGTCGGCGGCGCGCGCCGTGTCCGGCACGGTCGCGGCGAACTTGGTGATCGGCGTCATCATGTCGACGTGCGGAAGGTCCTGGAGGGACCCCATCTTGTGCTGGGTGTGCGCCCCTTGGCCGCCGATCAGCAGCATCGGGGACTCGGCGCGGAAGGCGTTCGCGACGCCCGTGACGGCGTCCGTCGTCCCCGGGCCTGCGGTCACCACGGCACACCCGGGCTTGCCCGTGAGGCGTGCGTACCCGTCGGCCGCGTGGGCGGCGACCTGCTCGTGGCGTACGTCGACGACATCGATGCCCTCGTCGACGCAGCCGTCGTAGATGTCGATGATGTGGCCGCCGCACAGGGTGTAGATGACCTCCACACCCTCCGCTTTGAGTGCCTTGGCGACCAGGTGCCCACCGGAGATCTGGGGGGCCTGGTTGGTGTCGCTGCTGCCGTCGGGCATGGCGAAGTCCTGTCCCTTCGTAGGGGAGTTGGAGCGCTCACACGCTGCTCGTAGGTGCTCTCGCGGGAGATTGCATACAGTCGACGAATACTGTATGAAGCTTGTTATCCCGCATCCGGTGGGTGGTGTCCAGGGGGCGTGCGGCACTTTTCGGGTCCGGGGGTCGCTCCCCGGAACGACACGGCGTCAGGAGCCGGAATGGACCTGTTCGAGTACCAGGCAAGGGAACTCTTCGAGGAATACGGCATCTTGGTGCCGGATGCCGAAGTCGCCGACACGGCGAAAGAGGCACGCGCGGGGGCCGAACGACTCGGCGGCCACGTCGTCGTCAAGGCCCAGGTGAAGACCGGAGGGCGCGGCAAGGCGGGCGGCGTGAAGATGGCCTCGGACGCCGCCGCGGCCGAGATCACGGCGCGACAGATCATCGGCATGGACATCAAGGGCCACACCGTGCACAAGGTGATGGTGGCCCAACCCGTCGAGATCGACAGAGAGTTCTACGTCTCGTACGTGCTGGACCGCGCCGCGGGCCGCTTCCTCGCCATCGCGTCCGCCGAGGGCGGCATGGAGATCGAGGAGGTGGCTGCCAGCAGGCCGGAGGCCGTCGCGCGCATGGAGATCGACCCGGCGGAAGGCGTGGACGAGGCGAAGGCGGCCGACATCGCCGCCGCGGCCGGACTCCCCACGGAGGCAGCCGACGTACTCGTGAAGCTGTGGCAGGTACTCATCCGCGAGGACGCGCTCCTCGTAGAGGTGAACCCCCTCGTGCGCACCGCCCAAGGGGACATCCTCGCCCTCGACGGCAAGGTCACCCTGGACGACAACGCGCGCTTCCGTCAGGCGCGCTGGGGCACCGACGACTCCGCGCACGACGACCCCTTGGAGTCGGCGGCCGCGGCCAAGGGCCTCAACTACGTGAAGCTCGACGGCGAGGTCGGCATCATCGGCAACGGCGCGGGCCTGGTCATGTCCACCCTCGACGTGGTCGCGGGCTGTGGCGCGCGCCCCGCGAACTTCCTCGACATCGGAGGCGGCGCCTCCGCCCAGATCATGGCCGACGGTCTCTCCGTGATCCTGTCCGACCCCGCGGTCAAGTCCGTCTTCGTCAACGTCTTCGGCGGCATCACCGCGTGCGACGCGGTCGCCGACGGCATCGTCCAGGCCCTGGAATCGGTGCAGTTGACCAAGCCACTCGTGGTCCGCCTCGACGGCAACAACGCCGCACGCGGCCGCGCCATCCTCGACGAGCGCGCCCACCCCCTGGTCCAGCAGGCCACCACCATGGACGGCGCCGCACGCCGCGCCGCCGACCTCGCGACCCGAGCCGACGCAGCCTAAGGAGACCGGACATGGCGATCTATCTCACCAAGGAGAGCAAGGTCCTCGTCCAGGGCATGACCGGCGCCGAGGGCATGAAGCACACCCGGCGGATGCTCGCCGCAGGCACGGACGTCGTGGGCGGCGTCAACCCCCGCAAGGCGGGCCGCACCGTCGACTTCGACGACCGCGCCGTCCCCGTCTTCGGCTCCGTCCGCGACGGCATCGAGGCCACCGGCGCCGACGTCACCGTCGTCTTCGTGCCGCCCGCCTTCTCCAAGGCCGCGGTCACCGAGGCCGCCGACGCCGGCATCGGACTCGCCGTCGTCATCACCGAAGGCATCCCCGTGCACGACGCGGTCGCCTTCCACGCGTACGCGAAGGAGCGCGGCACCCGCGTCATCGGCCCCAACTGCCCCGGCCTCATCACCTTCGGGCAGGCCAACGCGGGCATCATCCCCGCCGACATCACCAAACCCGGACGCGTCGGCCTGGTGTCGAAATCCGGCACCCTCACCTACCAACTCATGTACGAGCTGCGCGACATCGGCTTCTCGACATGCGTGGGCATCGGCGGTGACCCCGTCATCGGCACCACGCACATCGACTGCCTCGCCGCCTTCGAAGACGACCCCGACACCGAACTCATCGTCCTCATCGGCGAGATCGGCGGCGACGCCGAGGAACGCGCGGCCGCTTACATCCAGCGCGCCGTCACCAAACCCGTCGTCGCTTACATCGCCGGCTTCACCGCACCCGAAGGCAAGACCATGGGGCACGCGGGCGCGATCGTCTCGGGATCCTCGGGCACCGCGAAGGCGAAGCAGGAAGCGCTCGAGGCCGCCGGTGTGCGGGTCGGCGCCACGCCGACGGAGACCGCCCGTCTCGTTCTCGACCGGCTCGGGGCGTGACGTCACTCATAGGTGGCCGGCCCTCACTCCACTACCGTCCCCCACCAAACGCACGCGGACCGCGAACTGAGCGTTCCCGTACGAGCCATGCACCTCCCGCCCCGATCTGTGCACCGTGAGCGGAGAACCCCGAATGGCACCCACCCTCACCACCCCACTCGTCCTCAAGGCCGGTACGTCCTGGGCCGATGCCTGGCAGCGCTGCCTCGCCGTCGCACCCGAGGCCTTCCGCGGCGACCACGTCCTGAACCTGTGGAACGGCAGCTGGCAGGCGGACGGCCGCGCGCTGCCCGCCACGAGCCCCGTCGACGGCAGCCCCATCGCGGGCCCGCCGCGCCTCGACGCCGCCACGGCCCACCAGGCCGTACGCGCCTCGCTCGACCAGCACCGGGCCTGGCGCCACCTCCCGTTGGAGGAACGCCGCGCCCGCGTCGCCGCCACCCTCGACGCCCTCACCCAGCACCGCGAACTGCTCGCCCTCCTCCTCGTCTGGGAGATCGGCAAGCCATGGCGCCTCGCGCAGGCCGACGTCGACCGGGCCATCGACGGCGTGCGCTGGTACGTCGACGGCATCGAGCCGATGATCGAGGGCCGGACTCCGCTCGACGGTCCGGTGTCCAACATCGCGAGCTGGAACTACCCGATGAGCGTGCTCGTTCATGCAGTGTTGGTACAGGCACTCGCGGGCAACGCGGTCATCGCCAAGACCCCGACCGATGGCGGCGTCGCCTGTCTGACCCTGGCCTGCGCGCTCGCCGCCCGCGAAGGGATTCCCGTCACCCTCGTGAGCGGCAGCGGGGGAGAGCTGTCCGAAGCGCTGGTGCGTGCACCGGAGATCGGCTGTGTCTCCTTCGTCGGCGGGCGGGACACCGGCGCGGCCGTCGCCACGGCCGTCGCCGATCTCGGCAAGCGGCACATCCTCGAACAGGAAGGACTCAACACCTGGGGCATCTGGAACTACAGCGACTGGGACGCGCTCACCGCCGTCGTCCCCAAGCTCTTCGACTACGGCAAGCAGCGCTGCACGGCGTATCCGCGCTTCGTCGTCCAGCGAGGCCTCTTCGACCAGTTCCTCGCCGCCTACCTCCCGGCCGTGCGCACCGTCCGCGTCGGCCACCCGCTGGCGGTCGAGCATGCCGAAGACCCCTTCCCGCAGCTGGACTTCGGCCCGCTCATCAACGCCGCCAAGGCCAAGGAACTCTCCGACCAGGTGGCGGAGGCCATCGACCGGGGTGCCGTGCCGCTGTACCGCGGCGCGCCCGCGGCCGACCGCTTCCTGCCGGGGCAGGACACGGACGCGTACCTGCACCCCGTCACGCTCCTCAACCCGCCACCGTCCTCGCCGCTGCACCACGCGGAGCCGTTCGGCCCGGTCGACACCATCGTCCTGGTCGACACGGAAGCGGAGCTGCTCGCTGCCATGAACGCGTCGAACGGAGCGTTGGTCGCCACCGTGTCGACCGACGAGCCGGAGACCTACGAACGGCTCGCGCCGCAGATCCGGGCGTTCAAGACGGGCCGTGGGAAGCCTCGTTCGCGCGGTGACCGGGAGGAGTTGTTCGGCGGGTTCGGCGCGTCGTGGCGCGGCGCGTTCGTCGGAGGCGAGCTTCTGGTGCGGGCGGTCACCCATGGCCCGGCGATGGAGCGACCGCCGGGGAACTTCCCCAGCTATCACCTCATGGCCTGAGCTCTGAGTCCTTAGCCCTTAGTCCTGAGCTCTGAAGCCCTGAGCCCTGAGCTGCAATTCCTCTGCTCTGTGGCGGCGTGAGGGCACCGCCGGTGGGGAGTCGGTCGACTAGCCGATTCCCTGCCGGTCGGGGAGCAGGGCGAACGCGCGGTCCGCCGACTCCGGGACCGTGCGGTCCACCGCCTGCGCGAGCAGCTCGCGGTGGCGAAGGAGGGGCTCGCGGCGCTCCTCGGGTGCAAGGCGCAGCAGATCGTCGAGGCCGGCCAGCATGCGGCGCGTGACCTGCGGATTGCCGATCGCGCAGCCACGGATCTCGGCGAACCCGAGGTCCACCAGAGCGGTCCAGTCCGGCACCGGCTGCACCAGGCGCACCGCCCCGCGCCGGTCACGGTGGCGCAGGGCGCCCAGCGGATACCGGGCCACCGACGCGAGGAACTGGACGATGCGGTCGAGGGCCTGCACGGCGGTGGTCGGATCGTTCACCGCGGGTGAAAGCGCCCGCAGCGCGATGTCGGCGAGTTGGCGAAGCCCGAAGCCGAGGTCCTGGTGGAAGGTGCGTTCCACGCCCACCGAGACGGTGTACCGCAACGCGCGTGGGGAGGGCGCTGCCCCGCCGTGGACCGTGAACACCGGGGTCCCCGGCACCATGAAGTCGCCGATGCGCGGGACGAGCCGCAGCACGACGCCCTGCCGTCGCGCCGCACGCACGACCCGGGCGATGTGCACGTCCCGTAGCACCCCCGCTCGCCCGCGGTGGGTGATCCGCGCGGTCTCCGGGCCGAGACGTTCGCCGTCCACCGCGCCCTCGGTCGGGTGCTTCACCGCCACCCGGAACGACTCCCGCGCGATCCGGTCGATCACGAAGCTGATCCGCATCATGCGGAGCGTCCCGTTCACGTAGGCGACGAACAGCAGAAGGCTCAGCAGCACCATCACCATCGCCAGGACGGACTCGATCAGCGGGACGGTCGTCAGCTTCCGTGGGTCGGTCTCGCTGTCGAACGACGTCAGCGTCATCAGGGAGAAGAGGAACGTCGCCAGGAAGACGGTCAGCGTGATCTTGGTGATCCGCGACCTGACGTACAGCCGCACCACGCGCGGACTGAACTGCCCGCTCGCCATCTGCACGGCCACCAGCGAGATGCTGAAGACGACACCGATGAACGTCATCATCGCCGAGCCGATGGTGCTGATCACCGCCTTCGCGTCCTCGGCGATCGACATCAGGGACTCGACGGTTTCGTAGTCCTCGGCGTCCTTCGCCGCCGTCACGATGTGGGTGTCCAGCTCGGCCGCCACCCACCACAGCACCATGGCGCCCACCAGGCCGGCGGTCGGCGCAAACCACATGGTGTCCCGCAGATGCTCGCGCAACGGGGACAGCAGCCGGGGCCGCCGCACCTTCACGTCACCCAGCACTCCAGTAATCATCCCGTCACTCATGGTGAGACTGTAGATGCGGCGGAACGGGGTGCCGGGCATCCGCCTGCCGACCGGCGGATACGCAGGTGAAAGGCACTCCGAAAGCTTGGTATTGTTGTCCATGTCGCCGCGGGGAACACCACGCGAACGGCAAACACCTAGTCCGGGTGGCGGAATGGCAGACGCGCTAGCTTGAGGTGCTAGTGCCCTTTATCGGGCGTGGGGGTTCAAGTCCCCCCTCGGACACGCAGCAGTACAGCATCCGGTGCTGGCCGACTCTCGGCCAGCACCGTTTGCGTTGGCGGCCGCCAGGGCGGCGCCTTCGTCAGCGTGGCCGGGACTGCCAGGCCCGGGCGAACAGTTCGGGTAGTGGGCCGGTGGTGGGGCTGGTGAGCACCTGCTCGCGGTCGGGAGAAAGACCGGCGCCGAGCAGGTCTGCCTTCCAGGTTTCCAGTCGGGCGGCGGCCGCCTTGTGCCGGGCGGGCGTCCAGTCGTTCCAGCGGCGGATGTTGCGGTCGGTTGGTGCGGGCAGCGCGAGTAGCTGGAGGTAGAGGGTCGCGGCGTCGGTATCGAGGCCAAGATCGGCGGCGGCCTTGGCCACGGTGTCGGGGGCCGAGGCGCGCGGGTCCGTTTCGTAGCTGCCGGGCGGCAGCGCCCCGGAGCTGATCCTTTCCTCCAGGCGGCGGCACTCGGGGCCACGCAGCCAACGTACGAGGGAGAGGAGGGATCCCTCGCGGTCGACGGCGGAATCCAGGCGCTGTGAACGCTCGTCCTTGCCGTACTGGGCCGGCCGGAAGTAGATGCCCGGCGACTCGCGGGCGCCCCGCCGGTCGATGCCGCCCTCCGCGATCACGGTGAGCCCGTCGTCGAGCGTGGGGTGATCGAGGGGGGTGCGGGCCTCTCGGTACTCATGGGCGCCGGGGAAGCTCGGTGCCAGGTCCGCCACGGTCAAGGCGCGCAGTGAGCATCCCCGGGTGTCCAGGAGCATCTCCGGGTGGGCAAGGCGTTCGCGCAGCAGCGCGGCCACCTCGGGCAGGCCTTCACGGACCGGGTCCCCGCCCGGCAGTTCGGCGTAGATCCACGGCATCGCGTGGCACGTCACGGCGAGCAGTTCCTTGAAGCGGAACCCGTCCTCGCCCTCCCAGCCGTGGCCGATGACGCTGCTCGCCCGCGCCCGGTGTCGGTGTCCCGGGTCAGCACGGCGTTGCTCGTGGGGTCGGTGAACACCGTGCAGACCGCGGCCGGGGCCATGCGCACCGACTCGTGCTCGGTCGCCACCGCGAGCGTCGCCTCCGAGACGGCCGGGCGTGTGCCCTGCTGCGAGCGCCAGACCTCGGCGATCCGCTCGGCGAGCGCGGTCTGCCCGCCGGGGTTGATGCCTGCTGCGGGCCGCCTTCAGGCCGCCGTTGACGGGAAGCGCCCCTACGGGACGCGTTCGAGCGGGAGGTGGTCGTCCCACCGCGGCTTCAGCTGGTCCGTGTTCCGGCCCACCAGGAATTCGGGGCGGGTCGGATGGGGCGGGGCGTTGTCGATGGAGTTGTACGACACCATAAGGAGTGCCCGCCGGTCCGGCGAGGTGTTGTCCGACGAGGAGTGCACGATGTTCGGGTGGAAGGCCTGGATCGTGCCCGCCGGGCCGGTCGCCCGGGTGCTGCCGAAGGTCCCGATCAGTTCCTGGGCGCGGGCGTCGTCCATGACGTGCTCGGGATCCGCCGCGAAGTTCTTGCGCCAGTCCCCGCTGTCGCCCCGCGTGATCTTGCCGGGGCCGAGATATCCCACGTGGTGAGAGCCGGGGATGAGCATCAGCGGACCATTGCCCTCGTGGACGTCGTCCAGCGGTACGGCGAGCGTGACCGCCGCGGGCGTCGGCAGGCCGTCCTCCGCGTTCCAGAAGGCGAAGTCCTGGTGCCAGGGCCAGGCCTGGCCCTCCCTGGCCTGCTTCAGATTCACCTTGAACTGGTAGACGTACACCGGCGTCCCGGTCAGCGCTTCGGCAAGGGCCAGGAGATAAGGGTGGCGTACGAGCGCCGCGTACGCCTCGTCGAACTCGTGGCAGCCGTGCACCGCGCGGACCGCCGTGCTGTCCGGCTCGTGGACCACCTCAGGACCGCCTCGGCGGCAGATGGCGTCCAGGCTGTCGCGGAGCAGGCTCACCGCGGGGCCGGTGAACCGGAACGGCGAGTGGCACCAGCCGTTCTCCTCGTACTCCGCGATCAGCTCTGCCAGATGTCCGTCGTCGGTTTCGATCACGAATCCAGCCTCACCGGTTGTTGGGACATGGGTCGGGGTGTGTCCGGCTGCTCCTGGATGCCCGACTGCTCGCCGATCCACTCGGCCATCGCGGAGATCGTCGGCCGCGAGATGAACGTCTCCAGGTCCGCGTACGCACCGAAGCGCTCGTTGATCCGGGAGATCAGCACCGCGGCCAGCAGTGAAGTGCCGCCCAGCTGGAAGAAGTTGTCGTTGAGCGCGATGTCCTTCGCGTCGAGGACGTGCTCCCACAGCAGCGTGAGATCACGCTGCACCCCGTCCTCGGCCGGGCCGACGCCGCTGCCCGCCCTGCCCGTGACCGTCAACTCGCGGGTGGCCAGGGCCTGGCGGTCGAGCTTGCCGCTGGGCGTGAGAGGCAGCCGGTCCACCGGGACGAACGCCACCGGCAGCATGTACTCGGGCAGGGTCTCGCCGAGCCGGTCCCGGAGGTCGTCCGGCAGCGGCGACCGTCCCACGACATAGGCGACGAGGCGCTTGCCCGCCGTGCGGCTCTCGTTCACCACGACCGCGGCGTCGGCCGCTTCCGGCAGTGCCCTGACCGCCGACTCGATCTCGCCGAGCTCCACGCGGTATCCGTGGATCTTCACCTGCCCGTCGTCGCGGCCGAGGAAGTGGATCCGTCCCTGGTCGTCGACCCGGCCCGCGTCCCCGGTCCGGTACACCCGCGATCCCGGCGGTCCCAGCGGATCGGGCGTGAAACGCTCCGCGGTCAGTCCGGGGCGGTTGAGGTAGCCACGGGCGAGCACCGGCCCGCCGATGACGATCTCACCGGTGACTCCGGCCGGGACCGGGGCGCCGTCTCCGTCCAGAACCCGCACGCGCGCGGCGTCGATGGACCGGCCGATGGGGGCGCGCTCCGGCCAGGACGCGGGGTCGCCGGACAGCCGCAGGGCCGTCACGTTGTGCGTCTCCGACGGGCCGTACTGGTTGTGCAGCGCGACGCCCGGAAGAGCGTCGAAGAACCGCCGCACGGCGGGAGTGATGTAGAGCTGCTCGCCCCCGCAGACGACCTCTTGGAGCGAGCGCGGATGGCGGCCCACGTCCTGGGCCGTGTGGGCGAGGGCCTGCAGGGCCACGAACGGCATGAACACGCGGTGCACCCGCTGCTCGTCCAGGAAGCGCAGGAGCCGGTGGGAGTCCCGGCGTATCTCCTCGTCGATCAGTACGAGGCAGCCGCCGGTGCCCCACGTGCTGAACATCTCCTCGAAGTGGACGTCGAAGCTCGCCGCCGCGAACTGGAGAGTTCGGGATCCGACCCCGGATGTGAAGGTCTCACGCTGCCAGGAGATCAGGTTGCGCAGCGGGCCGTGCGGCATGGCGACGCCCTTGGGAGTGCCCGTGGATCCCGATGTGTAGATGACGTACGCGAGATCGTCGGCGGTGGCGGTGAGGGGCAGCTGCCCGTCGCCGGCGCTGGGTATGTCGTCGTCGAGCAGCACGACCCGCGTCCCGGACGGCACGGGTGGCAGTCCCTTGGGCGTGCGGTGCGTGAGCAGTACGCGCATTCCGCTGTCCCGCATCATGAAGTCGAGGCGCGCCTCGGGGTAGGCGTGATCCAGCGGCATGTACGCGGCGCCGGCCCGCAGCGCGGCCAGGATGGCGATCGGGAGCCGGAACGACCGGTCGGTGCGGATACCGACGACCGTGCCGGCGACGGAGAGGCCCTGCAGGTGGGCGGCCAACGTGTCTGCGGCGCACCCGAGTTGCTCGTACGACAGTTGGCGTCCCCGGTATTCCACCGCGGGCAGTTCGGGTGACGTGCGGCGTGTGTCGTCGAAGTACTGCAGCACTGTCCCCGTTGGCGAGGGTGTCGGCGGGGGTGGTGTGGCGCGGGCTTCGTCAGGCATGGGGAATGTCCGTCTCCTGAAGTGTCTTCTCCATTTCCGCTGCCAGTGCGGCCACGAACGGCTCGTCCAGCATGGAGTAGTGGTCACCGGCGATCACGCGTGGCGGTGAGAGTGCCGGACACAGCTCCGCCCAGGCCGCGCCTGCCGCAGCCCGCATCCCGGGGTCGCTCTCCTGCGCCTGCAACAGAGCCGTCGGACCGGCGTACGGTGCCGGACGGTACCGTCGGGCCGCGCGGGTGTAGGCGTCGCCAGGCCCCGATCCGGTGTCGGCCGGGAGCTGGTCGGCCAGGTAGCTGTCGACAAGGACCAGCATGGCGACCTGCTCCCCGAGCCGGGTGAGTCGCTGGGCCATCTCCAAGGCGACGAGGCCGCCCATCGACCAGCCCATCAGAAGGTACGGGCCGTGCGGCCGGGCTCCTCGGACCACGGCGAGGTGACGCTCCGCCAGAGCCTCGACATCGACCTCCGGATCGGCCTCCGCCCCCTGCGGAGCCCCGTCGTGCACGGCGTACAGCGGACGCAGCAGCACGGACCCACCGGCGAGATTCCGGAAGCCGATGGCATCCCCGCCACCGGGGATGCAGAACAGCGGCGTCCCCTCGCCCCGGCTCTGGAGCGTGATGAGGGAACGCTCGCCGCCGTCTGCTCCGTCGGTACCGCGGAGCAACGCGGCCAGCGCCCTCGGGGTCGCAGGATCGACCGGTGGCCCGTCGACAGCCTCTGTCTCCTCGAACAGCACCGACACCGGCAGTTCCGCGGAGAACGCGGCGTTGATCCTCGCGATCAGCCGCACCGCCAGGATCGAGTGGCCGCCGAGGTCGAAGAAGACGTCGTCCACACCGACGGAGGGGAGCCCGAGCAGGTCCGCGAAGACGGCCGCGACCTTCGCTTCCAGAGCGTCCTGAGGCGGGGCGGACGTCTGCGCGCGAGCGTCTCGCGGGGTGTCGGCCGCGAGCAGCGCGTCGCGATCGATCTTGCCGTTCGCCGTGAGGGGCAGCCCGTCGAGCCAGACGTACGAGGCGGGGACCATGACGGACGGCAGACGCTCGGCGAGATGGCCGCGCAGTTCCGACGGCGCGACCGCTCCCGTGGCCGCGGCCGAGAGGAACGCGGTGAGCCGGCCGCCGTCCGCACCGCCCGCACCCTCCGCACCGTCCGTACCCTCCGAACCGCCCGGCCCGAGCACCACGGCCGCCTCGCGGACGGACGGGTGTCCGAGCAGCGCCCGCTCCACCTCGGCCGGCTCCACACGGACGCCACGCACCTTGATCTGCTCGTCCCGGCGGCCGAGGCAGTGCAGCGTCCCGTCGGGGGCGCAGTAGCCGATGTCACCGGTCCGGTAGAGCCGTTGCCCGGGTTCGTCGGAGAAGGGATGCGGTACGAAGCGTTCCGCCGACCCGGCCGGATCGCCGACGTAGCCGCGCGCCAGGCCGATGCCGCCCACGCAGATCTCGCCGAGCGCCCCGACCGGCACCGGGGCCAGGCGGCTGTCCAGGATGTAGATGTCGCTGCCGTCCACAGGGCGGCCGATCGGTACGTCGCCGACCGCGGGATCATCGGCCGTGATCTCGTGGACGGCGCATCCCACCGCGGTCTCCGTAGGGCCGTACTCGTTGAAGATCCGTGGGGGCGCCGCGTGCTCGCGCCACGGTGCGATGTGCTCCCAGGAGAGGTTCTCGCCGCCCAGGACGAGGGAGCGCGTGACTGTGGAGGTGGCATCGGGATCGAGCGCGTGGTTGATCACGTTCAGGTGCGAGGGCGTCAGTTTGAGCAGGTCGAGGCCGGTGCGTCGGCCCAGTTCACCGGTGAGGTCGAAGACATTGCGCCAGGCCGGATCCAGGTGCACCGTACGCCCGCTGACCAGGGGCACGAACAGGCTCGTCACCGTCAGGTCGAAGGCCACGGAAGAGTGCACCATGGCCCCCGTCCCCTCCTCGTGTCCGTACGTCCGGGCCGCCCAGAGCACGTAGTTGGAGAGGGCGCGGTGGGGCAGCATCACGCCCTTGGGAACGCCCGTGGAGCCGCTGGTGAACAAGATGTAGGCGAGGTTCTCCGGTGTCACCTCGGGCTGTGGGCCGACCGGTTGCTCCGTCGCCCGCAGTCCGTCCACGTTCAGGCAGCGGATCGCGCCGAACCGGTCCTGCGCCGTGTCGGGGCCGGTGAGGATCAGGGAGCACCCCGAGCGCGCCAGCATGTCCGTGGTCCGGGTCGGCGGTAGGTCCGGATCGAGCGGCAGATAGGCGCCGCCCGCCTTGAGTACGCCCAGCATCGCCACCAGAAGGTGACGGGTGTGCCCGATGGCTATCGCCACCGGTTGGTCCGGTCCGACGCCGTACTGCCGCAGCGCCAGGGCCACTTGGTCGGCCTGCTCGTCCAGTTCCCGGTAGGTCAGCCGGGCCGCAGGGTCCGCGACGGCGACGGCGTCCGGCGATTGCCGGGCCTGACGCTCGATGATCTGGTGCAGGCACGACGGCGTCTGCCGGGTGTCACGGCCGTGGTCGGCTGCGGTCCGCACGATGTGGCGGCTGTGCTCGTCGAGCAGGCCGATGGTGTCGAGCGGGGCCGACGGGGCGGCGACGGCCCCTTCCAGCAGGGTCAGGTACTGCCCGGCGAGGCTCCGCACGTAGTCGGCGGGGAACTCGCCATCGCGGTAGCGCCACACCAGGCGCAGCGAGTCGTCGCCCGTGATGCTCTCGAGTTTCACCGCACACGGCTCGGCCTCGATGTCGTCCCAGGCCAAGGTGAAGGTGACGCCGTCGGCATGCTCGGCAGGTGCCTCATCCTTCGCTTCGTACGCGGCTGTCCAGTCGGTCGGGTCGGTGGCGTACGACGCCGGTATGCGCTCGGCGGCACGCTCGGAGTTCGTCCGTTCGTCCTGGACCTGGGCCAGGAGACCGGAGAAGGTGGCGGCCGCGTCCGGCCCGGTGCGGATCGGCGACCAGTGGGTGAAGTGACCGGCGCAGTCGCTCAGTTCGTCGTACGGGCGTCCTGGGAGGGCGGTCGCGACGGTGACGTGGGATCGGTCGGTGATCCTGCGCAGGAGAGTCAACAGGCAGGTGAGCAGGACGACTTCGGTCGTGACGCCATGCTGCTTCGCGCATTCCCGCACGGCCCGCGCCAGCGGGAGCGGCACGGTGCGGTTCAGGCGGGTGACGGCGGGCCCGGTGAGCGCCTCGGCCTGCCGTAGAGGCAGGTCCACAGGAGCACCGTGCGCAGGTTGGGCGTCGCTCCCGGCCACCGGCCCGGCAGCATCCTGCTCGAACTGCCATTGCGCGTACTGGATGTATTGCAGAGGCGCGGCGTCCGGTGAACGCCCGTCGTAGGCGAGGGCGAGCTCGGCCACGAGGCGGCGCAGGGTCAGGCTGTCCGTGGACAGACCCGAGGTCGTGATCAGCAGGGCGTGGCGCTGGTCGGAGAGCCTGAGCAGCCGTGCGCGCAGCGGGGCGGCACCGTCGATGCCCGCCGGGCGCAGACGCTCGGACCGCGCCGCGGCGTCCAGTTGCCCGGGGATGTCCCCGTCGGGCAGCGCCCGCACGTCCTGTGCCGTCCACTCGACGTTCGCACCGCCCTCCCGGCCGATGTCCGCGAGCGCGGTGTTCGCCCCCGGCACCCGGCGGTACCGCGCCCGCAGCGCTCCATGGCGGTCGGTGACCGTGCGCAGTGCGTCGGCAAGACGGTCCGGATCGAGGGCGCCGTCGATGTGGAGCAGTGCCTGTGCCCATCCGGGGGAGGAGGACTCGTACGCCTGCCAGATGCGCTGCTGCTGGAACGACAGCCGGAATCCCTCGACCCCCGTCATGCGAACCGCACCATGTCGCCCATGGCCACCAGGAGTTCGCGTGGTCCGCTGAAGGGGTTGCGGGCATGGGCGACCAGGATGTTGTCGAGCACCAGGACGTCGCCCCTCTCCCAGGGGAAGCAGACTTCGAGCTCGGCGTACACCCGGCATATCTCGGCCATCGCCTCGTCGGGGATGGGGGATCCGTCGCCGAAATGGCACTGCCTCGGCAGCGTGTCCGGGGTGTGGGTGGCTTCGAGCGCCGCCCTTGTCGCGGGGTCCAGGCAGGCAGGGTGCCAGTGCTGGGCCTGATTGATCCAGGACCACACGCCGGTTCTCGGGTGCCGGACGGCGGCAGGACGTACCGCCTCGGTACGCAGGCGGTCACCGTCCCAGGCGGAGCGCAGACCCTGCTCGGTACAGCGCGCCTCGGCCTCGCGCCGGTCGTCGGTGCGCAGTACCTCACGCCAGTCGAGGCCGAGCCCTGTCCCGTAATGGCGGACGTACATCACGCCCTTGGCCAGGAACTCGGACCGAAGGTCCGCGTCGAGCCGCCGGAAGACCTGCCGGCTGTCGACGATCGGGGTCTCGCCACCGGAGGCGGCGGGCCGCGCGCAGCAGAACATGATGCGGGCGGGTCCGGTGTCGTTGAAGGAGTTCTCGGTGTGCCACAGCAGTTTCTCCTCCGGCGGGAAGAACACCGGCGATGAGATGCTGCCGCTCAGCGAGGCCCGGGGATGCTCGCCGTTGTCGCGGTACAACTCGTCGACGAGCGCGGCGGCGAGGGGTTCCAGGTCGTGTGTGGTGGTGACCGAGAACCCTCGGAGCAGTACGGCGCCGTGGTTGTCGAGGGTCTCGTCGAGCCAGGTACGCGCGTTGGCGGCCCAGGCCGCGACGTCGACGCCTGCGGCGGTCGGCCGGACGACCAGGGGCGGTTCGCCCGGAGTCGCGAGCGGCGCATGGCTGACGAGCGAGTCGGAGGTGAAGCTGACCTGGGCGGGAACGACCTGCCGGAGTCCTGCCGGGCCCGGCATCCCCCCGCGCGGTGGATTCGTCACGCGGGCTCCTCCTGGTGCAGCGCCCGCCCGAGGCGGTCGGCGGCGAGCAGATACAGGGCTTCGACGTCCTTGCCGGTGATCGCGGAGAACTGATGGGCGGTCTCGAAGGCCGGGTGGCGCACCAGCTTCTCGCGGTAGTCGGGCAGCGCGGCGCCCGACTGGAGCATCTGGAGCCATTGACGGGTGCCGGGGTAGGGGCTGTTGACGTTGAGGGCGACGCAGCCGTCGGGGATGCAGCCCTCCCGGTGCAGTTCGGCGATGAGGTCGAGCGTGAGCAGCCGCTGTTCGGGCGTTTCCCCGAGGCCGAACTGCAAGGACGTACCGACCCGGATCCCGGCCTCGCGGCACCAGTGGGCCACGTCCCGGAAGCGCTCGGTCCAGTCGCCCTCGGACACCAGAAGCAGCTGGCGGACCTTCTGGACGCGTACGGCGTCGGGTTCGGCCGATTCGACGCCGAAGTACACATAGCTGCAGCCCGCCCCTGCCATGCGCCGCAGGAGATCGCGGTCCACGTCGTTGACGGTGGTCTGGCAGCCCCATTCGAAGGTGCCGTGCTCGGCGGCGAGGCCCTCGAGGAGGGTCAGGAACTCGGTCAGCCAGCGGGGGTTCTGGGTGAAGGTGCTGTCGTCGAAGAACACCGCCTCGAAGCCCTGGTCGATGCGGAGCCGGATCTCGCCGATGACGTGCTGCGGAGACCGCTGGCGGATCTTGGGCTGCTCATAGAGGAACGCGTCGGCGGACTCGTGGCAGAAGGAGCACGCGTACTTGCATCCAAGGCACGCCATGATCTGCGCGGTTCGGCGATGCCCGAAGACAGGGAAACGGTTCTCGTGCGTCATCCGGGTCACGTCGATGTACGGGAGCCGGTCGCCGTCGATCGGGACGCCGCTGAGCGGCATCGACTCGATGCGCTGCGCGTTCCAGTCGTAGATGAACAGGCTGCCCACGCCCGGCAGTTCGGCGAAGCGGTCCGGCTCGGCGAGCATGCGCTTCTTGACGGTCTCGGCGTCGGCGGGCAGGCAGTCCGCCACCACCTTGAGCACCTCGGGCAGCGCGAACGCGGAGTCCCCCGCGAACACGACGTCCATGAGCTCCCGTTCCTCGGGGCGGGCGAAGGTCTGCAGTGCGGTGAGCCGGCCGAGTTCCTCCGCGCCGATCCGGAAGTCGTCGTGGCTCGCCTGGCGGCGGCCGCTCATGTCGGCCACGCGGCGCGAGGCCGCCCGGTAGGCGTCCGGGTTCACGGCGTCCTCGTGCTGGCCGCCGAGCAGGACGATGGCCTGCGGGCACTCCTTCTTGACCGTCGCCGCGATGCGCAGGGCGAAGTGGTGGCCCTCGGAGAGGTTGCTGATGCCGACCACGACAGGGCGGTGCTCGCGCAGACAGGCGACGAGTTCCTGCTCGAAGGCGGCGGAGTAGGCGGGCGGGTTGAGGACGGCCACGACGTCGGGGACGCGTGCGCCGGGGAACTCGTCGATGCGCAGCATCCGGTCGAGGACGCAGGTCGCGTAGAGCAGCGGCGTCGGCATACCGGGGAAGGCTCCGGTCGCGCCTTCCTCGATGTGCGGGGCGCTGACGAAGAGGACCGGGAAGTACTTGATGCGCCTCCGCTCCGCGTCACGGCGCGGGTCTTCGGGCCCGGCCGCGGTCGGGCCGATGCGGGCGTCGATCTCGTGTTCAAGGGCGGTCTCGCGGCGCAGTGCCTCCTGCGAGACGGTGCGGGGGTCCTCGCCGTCACCGGGGTGCCAGCGCCAGAGCTTCTCCTCCTCGTACAGCTCACGGTCTATTCGGTCGGCGCGCGCCTTGCGCACACTCTGCGCAAGCGCCTCCGGAACGGCGATCGGTGCGGGGTCCATGAGCGTCACCCGCCCGTCACACGGGAGACGTACGCCGCGACTTCGGGGTCCGCGAGGAGGCGGGTCCGGTCCGCGCCGAAGCGGGTGATCGTGCCGCGCGGGTCGGCGCCGCTGGTGCCGACGCCACCGGTGGCGGACAGGACGGTCGTCGCGGGCGGCGCGTCCGGCGGCGGCTCACCGGCGTGCGTCCAGGCCGCCGCGGCGAGGTAGGCGAGGTAGTGGGAGAAGCGGTCGGAGAGCTGCTGTTGCACCGCGGGGGCGACGGAGAGCCGGCTGCAGGCGGCGGCCACCGCCGTCCGGTAGGCCGCTTCCAGCGCCTCGGCGAGCGGCAGAACGGCCGCGCCGGTCGCCGAGGGTTCGGCATCGCAGGGTTGGGCGGCCGCGAGGGCGGTCTCGAGGTCCTGCGGGGAGAGCTGGGCGGCGAGGGTGCGCACAGCGGTGCGGTACTCCTCGCCCAGGGTGCGGCTTTCGGCCACGATCGGATCGAAAGTGAGGAGGGACGGCGTGCCGAGCCCCAACATCCTTAACCGGTCGGCCAGTTCGCGGGCGAGTCCGCTCCCCGCGCAGTGCCCGAGCACGGCCCGCACCGGCTGCCCGCGCTCCTTGATCTCCGCCAGCCAGGGCGTCACGTACTCCCCGGCCCCGTGCTCCACGAGGTCCGCGACCGTGCTCCGCCTCGGTACGCCCTCCAGTACGCGGCGCCCGTCGAGGAAGGACGCCAGGTCGGCGAACCGGGCATCCCCGCGTCCGGCGTCGAAGGCCACCGTGAGGATCAGGCCCGCGTCGCCGTCCCGCAGTACCTGCCATCGAGAAGAAGTCATGGTGCTCCCGTCTGTCCGAGGCCGCGGAAGGCTATACGTGAGCATCGGCCCAGAAGGTGCCGTACTCGTCGGCGGTGCCGGGGGTCGGCGCGGAACCGAAGTACGGCGTCTTGTCCATGGCTTGCGCGAACAGCTCCTGACCCTCCAGGAACACGTCGTACACCTGGTCCGGGGTGGCCTTGTCGGTGGTGAAGACGGGCGGCAGGTCCTCGTGGTAGAGGCTGAAGTCGCGGTGGAGAAGCTTCATCCCGAAACGCTCAGGAGTCTCGAACATGGCGCTTCCCGGGTACGGCACGAGGCCGAAGAGATACGTCGCCTGCAGCAAGTCCTCGTCGAGCAGTTGGCACACCCAGTCGATGCTGCGCCGCATGTCGTCGGGGCTCTGGTCGGGAAAGCCATTCACGGTGAAGGAGCAGGCGGCGAGCCCGGCGTCCCTGACCTTCTTGAGGGTTTCCCTGGTCGCGCTCAACTTCATGTGATGCTTATGCGTCTCATGGCTTTCCTGCGAGGCGGTCTCCAGGCCTATTTCGACCCATTGGCAGCCGCTGCTCTTCAGTTTGCGCAAGATGCGGTCATCGGTCAGACAATTCAGCCGGGTCTGGCAGTCGTAATTGATGTCACCCTCTTTTTCCAGGAGTTCAAGGAGTTCGAGGGTGTGGTCCGGGTGCAGGGTGAAGGTTTCGTCGCCCCAGTAGATGTTGTGGCGGCGTCCGTACCGGGCCCGATAGGCGCGGATCTCTTCGAGGACGCGGTCCAGTGGGAAATAGTCGGGGCGCTGGCCGATGGTCTGGATGGTGCAGAACGTGCACTTGTAGGGGCAGCCCAGAGCGTAGACCTGGCGTAAATAGCGGATGTCTTCGCCGGTACTCGCAGGGAAAAGGTCCACCTTGGGAAAGGGGATCTCGGACGGGTGCAGGTCCCGATAGCGGTGCGTCGTCCGCGCGGTGGTGCCGTCGGGCCGCTGGTGCACCAGGTTGCCCACGCCGGAGACGTCGCTTCCGTCGGCCAGGGCGTCGAGGAGCGCGGGCAGGGCCTGCTCGCCGCGCTCGACCACGACGTAGTCGACGCTCGGGTGGGCGGCCACCTCGTGCGCGAGCGGCGTGGCGACGACGCCGCCGTACACGACGGCGGCCGCGGGATGGATCCGCTTCACGGCGTCCGAGATCTCGTACGCGAAGCAGAGGTTCACGGTCATCGGCGAGAAGAGGAAGACATCTGCCGGATGCTCGCGCAACGCCGACTCGACGGCGTCCACGGCCAGCTGTCCCGGTCGCGTGAACGTGTTCGGGTCGGTGTACAGGTCGACCACGTCGATGTCGTTGTAGCCGTGCGCGACGAGCACTCCGCCCAGCCAATGCATCCAATGTGGAAGCTCCCACATGTTCTTTCTCATGTGGTCGAGCCCTGGATGTGCCGCATGGTATTGGATGTCGAAGTTCCGCCAGAAATCTTTGCGCTGCGCAATAGGGACGGTAGACATGGGGGTATGCACAAAAGCGACCCGCAATTTCTCTCCAAGGAAGAGGGGACTGGGGCTGCGCACAGACGATCCAAGCGAAATCGAATTTCTAGCATGCAGGTTAGATTGACGTCAAGAAGTTGAATCAAGACATGTTGCGCGAGGGGTCCTTGACGCCCTCTGGGGCGTGTGGTGTACTGCCCATCGGCGGATCTGGATAGGGGGAACCCGTGCCGTCAGGTGAACTGTCCGAGGACCAGGATCAGGCACGGCCGACGGGTACGGGGGGTGGTTCGCCCTCTTTATGGAGCAACCCCGCATACCGAATCTTCTTAGGCGTTCAGACTCTTTCCGCGCTCGGTGACTCCTTCTCGTATGTCGCGTTGCCGCTGCTCGTCCTTCACACCACGGGTTCGGTCCTCCAGATGGGCCTCGTCACCGGGCTCACCGGTGTCGCGTCGATCCTTACCGGCCTGTTCGCCGGCGTCATCGCCGACCGCTTCGACCGCAGACGGCTCCTCATGCTCGCCGACGGGGCGCGCTGTCTGCTCTACCTGGTGATCCCGCTGGCATGGATCTTCGCGTCACCGCTCTGGCTGATCTATACCGTCGTCCCCATCGCGGGCTGCTTCTCGATGCTCTTCCAGGTCACCTATGTCACCGTGGTGCCCGCCATCGTCCAGCCGGACCAGATCACCAAGGCCAACGGCCATCTGTACGCGACGTACGCGGTCGCCAGCGTCGCCGGACCCGCGCTCGCGGGCTTCGTGGCCTCGTCCGCGGGTCCGGCCGCCGCGATCGGCATCGACTCCGCGACGTTCGCCGTCTCCGCGCTCGGCGTTCTGCTCGTCAAGTTCGACGGCAGGCCACGGCGGTCCGACACCCCCCAACACGGCAGCATCCGGGGCGAGTTCCTGGCCGGGGCGAAGTTCTTGTGGGCACACCCCGTGCTGCGGCCGCTGACGCTGCTCCTCTCGCTGATCACCTTCCTCATCTACGGCCTGACCGACCTCGTCATCTACCTGGTCAAGGACGAGCTCGGCCACCCGGACACCACGGTCGGCTGGGTGCTGACGGCCGGTACCGTCGGCTCGTTCATCGCCTCCGCGGCGGTCGCCCGCGTACGCAAACGGCTCGGGTTCGGCGTGGCCTGGATCAGTGCGTTCTCGCTTGCGGGCTTCGCCGTCGCCGGGATCGGCCTGTCCGGGAGCGTCCCGGTGATCGCCGTGCTGATGACGGTCACCCTGATGTGCACCGGCATCGCCGGCATCTCCTCCATGTCACTGCGTCAGGAGGTGACTCCCAGCCATCTCCTCGGCCGGGTCACGTCCTCGTTCTGGACCATCCATACGGCGCTGGGGCCGATCGGCGCGGCCATCACCACCGCGGCCGCCGCCGGAGCCGGCGTCACCACGGTCTGTCTCGTCATCGGGGTCATCGTTCTGGCCATCGCACTGACCGGGACGCTGACCGGCATCACCCGGCCCCAAGCCGGTCCCCACGCAGCCGACCGCCCGGCAGGAGAGGTCGCATGAGCTTCGGCACCGACGGCACTCGGCACGTGTCCGGGCCCGCGCGGTCCGGCGGAGACGCGTTGTCCTCGGACGAGGAGCGGTTGTCCGGCGGGCTTGCGGTGTCCGGTGGAGGGGCGTTGTCCTCGGACGAGGAACGGTCGTCCGGCGGGGCTGCGGTGTCTGGCGAGGATGCGTCGTTTGGTGGAGGGGCGTTGTCCTCGGACGAGGAGCGGTTGTCCGGCGGGCTTGCGGTGTCCGGCGAGGACGCGCCGTTTGGCGGAGGCGCGCAGTCCTCGGACGAGGAACGGCTGTCCGGCGGAGGCGCGCGGTCCGGCGGGGATGCGCTGCCCGGCGAGGATGCGTCGTCCGGCGGCGGCCCGCTGTCCTCGGTCCAGGAGCGCTTCTGGTTCCTGGACCGGATGCACCCCGGCACCGCGCTGTACAACGCGTGCTCGGCGATCCGTCTCAGCGGACCGCTCGACCCCGACGCGGCCGCCCGTGCCGTGGGCGAGATCGTCCGCAGGCACGACGTCCTGCGCGCCCGCTTCCCGGCCGACGGCGGCGTCCCACGGGTGTGCGTCGGGCCCGTACGGCCGGTGACCACCGCACTGATCGACCTGACCGGGCTGCACCCTGAGCTCCGTGCCGCCGAGGCTCACCGCCTCGCCGAGGAGCACGCCCGGCGCCCCTTCGATCTGGAGACCGGCCCGCTGATCCGCACGGTGCTGCTGCGCTCGGCCGACGACGACCACACCTTGCTGCTCAACTGGCATCACATCATCTGTGACGGCTGGTCCCGGCAGGTCTTCCTCGACGAGTTCCTCGAACTCGTCGCCGCCCAGGCCGAGTTCCGCGCCCCGGACCTCGCCCCGCTGCCCGCGCAGTACGCCGATCTCGTCGCCCGGCGTCGGCACCTGCGCGAGGGTGACCCCGTATACGAAGCGGAACTGTCCTACTGGCGCGAGCGGTTGTCCGGGATCAGCGACGCCCGGCGGCTGCCCCCGGACCGCACACCTCCCGAACGGTTCACCCCGCCCGCTGCCGCCGCGCGCCGGACGCTCGATCCCGAACTGATGAGCCGTGTCGGGAAGTTGGCGCGAGCTGAGCGCGTCACTCCGTTCATGGTGTTGCTGACCGCTTTCGCGATCACGCTCTCGCGCCACCTGGACCAGGACGACGTCCTGGTCGGCACGCCGAGCGCCCTGCGGGAGGAGGTCGACGCCGACCTGCTGATCGGGCCCTTCCTCAACATGCTCGCCCTGCGCACCGACCTGTCCGGCGACCCGACCGTGCGGCAGGCCCTTGCCCGGGTGCGGGAGACCTGCCTGGGCGCGTACGAGCACCAGGAGGTCGCCTTCCAGGACATCGTCTCGGCGCTCGGCACCGAACGCGCCGAGGGGGACAGCCAGTTCTTCGGTGTCACCTTCCAGTACATCGGTACGCCCTCCACCCGCAGGGGACCCGGAGGCCTGACCGCCCGCGCCGAGGAGGTGGAGATCGGCGTCGCCAAGTTCGACCTGACCGTCGACGTGTTCGCCGAGGAGGGGCAGACCGACGTACTCGCCCAGTACGACAGCGATCTCTACCGGGCCGAGACCATCGACGGGCTGCTGGGCCTGTGGCAGTCCGTCCTGGACGACATGACCCTCGACCCCGAGCAGCCCGTCGGGCTCATCGGTGCCATCGGCCCCGAGGAACGCGCGCTGCTGCTCGACGCCGCGACGGGCGCCACGGTCGCGCCCGCCGATGACTGCGTCCTCGACGTGTTCGAGCAGTGGGCCGAGCGGACGCCGGACGCGCCCGCGCTTGTGCACGGCGGCACCCGGCTCAGCTACGGCGAACTCGACCGCGCCGCCAACCGGTTGGCTCACCGGCTGCGCGGCGAGGGCGTCACACCCGGGTCCCGCGTCGGCATCTACATGGAGCGCTCCGCCGAGAGCGTCGTCGCCGTCCTCGCCGTGTGGAAGGCGGGCGCCGCCCATGTGCCGCTGGACCTCGACAGCCCCGCCGCCCGCCGCGCGATGATCGTCGCCGACGCCGGGGTGGGGGTGGTGGTCACGCAGGAGGGGCTCGTCACCGACCTGGCCGGTGATCCCGTACGCAGCGTGGTCGCCGGCCCGGACGGCGCCGCCCCCGGGCACTTCCCGGGCACCCGGCCCGAGCGGCGGCTCGGCCCCGACAGCCTCTGCTATGTCATGTATACGTCGGGCTCGACCGGGCGCCCGAAAGGCGTCATGGCCACGCACGGTTCGCTGCGGCGCATCCAGCTCGCGTGGGAGCACGCCTTCGCGCTGCGCGGACGGATCCGCAGCCATCTGCAGATGGCCAACTTCAGCTTCGACGGCTACCTCGGCGAGCTCGTCCGCTGCATGGGCTCCGGCGCGACCCTCGTGGTCTGCCCCCGCGAAACGCTGCTCCTTCCGGCCCGGCTCCTTCGCCTGATGCGCGACGAGGGCGTCGATGTGGCCGACTTCGTGCCCACGGTGCTGCGCACGCTGGCCGCGCACATCGCCGAGAGCGGCCAGGACCTGGCCTTCCTCAAGCTGCTCATCGTCGGCTCCGACACCTTCCCCGCCGACGAGCTCGAGCGGATCCGCCGACTGTGCGGACCGGCCACGGATGTCGTCAACTGCTACGGCCTGACCGAAGGCACCATCGACAGCACCTACTTCACCGTCGGCGCCGAGGACACGGACACCCGGTCCGTGCTCATCGGCACCCCGCTGCCCGGCACCGAGGCCTATCTCCTCGACGACCGGATGCGCCTTGTGCCACCGGGCGTGCCCGGCACCCTGTACATAGCGGGCCCCAGCCTCACCCGCGGCTATCTCGGCGCCCCCGGACGCACCGCGGACGCCTTCGTGCCGCACCCCTTCGCCACCCGGCCCGGCGCGCGGATGTACCGGACGGGCGACCGCGGCCGCTACCGGCACGGGCCGCACGGCCTGCGCATCGAGTTCCTCGGCCGCCGCGACCACCAGCTCAAGGTGCGCGGCTACCGCGTCGAACTCGGCGAGATCGAGGCCGCGTTCCGCCGCTCACCCAGCATTCGGGACGCCGTCGTCCTCACCGAGGAGGAGCAGGACACGAGGCGCGTCCACGCCTACCTCGTACCGAGTGCGGGGCAGGAAGGCGTGGACTGGCACGCCGTGGTGCGCGAGCACCTGCCGCTGTACATGCTGCCCGACCGCCTGGTGCTGCTCCCCGAGCTACCGCTCACCCCGAACGGCAAGCTGGACCGCGCCGCGCTGCCCCGTGCGGGCGGCGCCGAGGTCGCGCCGCCCGGCACCGGCAGGCCCGCCCGAACCCCGGTCGAGCACACCCTGCTCGATCTGTGGCGCGGCGTGCTGCGGCGCGCGGACATCGGCGTCAACGACGACTTCTTCAGCCACGGCGGTGACTCGCTGATGGTGATGCGGGTGATCGCCGCCGCGCACGACACCTGGGGCGTGGACATCACCGTACGGGCCTTCTTCCGGGCTCCGACGGTGGCCCGCCTCGCCCCGCTGGTCGAGCAGTTGCTCGCCGATGCCGCCGCACACGGCAGTACGGACCGAAAACCTGGCGCGCTCGACCGGATCGTCCCGGTCGCCCGCAAACGCATCGCGTACGAGGAGGGTTGAGTGACGACTGGACCGCACGGCGGCGACCCGGCCGAATACCGGGTCGTCGTCAATCACGAGGAGCAGTACTCGATCTGGCCCGCCGATCAGCCGCTGCCGGCCGGCTGGGAGGACACCGGGCACAGCGGATCGCGCGAGGAGTGCCTGGCGCACATCGAGACCGTCTGGACCGACATGCGGCCGCTGAGCCTGCGCCGCCGGATCGAGCGGGAGGCCGCTGGATGACGCCGTACTACCTGGGCTGTCTCCTCGGAGACGTGCGCGGCTTCGCCGGCTGGGCCGAAGCCGCGGCGGGGGAGCAGCGCGAACTGCCCGACGACACCGTGGTGTATCTGCGCGAGGACCTGGCCGTCGTACGCCACCCGGTGCAGGCCGACCAAGGGGTGCTGTGGGACGCGGCGACGCCGCAGTGGCATGCCTTCTGCGCCGATGCGCTGCGGTTCGAGCCGCCCGCAGGACGGAAGTGACGGCCGTGCAGCTGCCCCACGTCATCGAGGCCCTTGAGGGCGAGGAAATCCTCGGCCGGATCGGCAGGGACCGCGCCGGGATACGGCAGCGGCTGCGCACCGACGGCGCCGTGCTGCTTCGCGGCTTCACGGTCGGCGGCGTCGACGGATTCGAGTCCGCCGTCCGGGAACTGTCCGGCGAGGCCCCGCTGCCCTACGAGGAACGGTCGTCGCCGCGCAGCACCATCAAGGGCCGGGTGTACACCTCGACCGACTACCCGCCGCACGAAGAGATCTTCTTCCACAATGAGAACTCCTACCGCGTGTCCTGGCCGATGAGCCTGTACTTCTACTGCGTCGAGCCACCGGGCGGCCGGGGCGCGACCCCGCTGTCGGACACACGCCAGGTGCTGCGCGCCCTCGACCCCGCCGTGCGCGAGGAGTTCGAGCGGCGCGGCTGGAAGGTGGTGCGCAACTTCGGCTCCGAGTTCGGGCTGAGCTGGCAGGAGGTCTACGACACCGACGACCGCGCGCAGGTGGAGCGGTTCTGCGCGGCCAACGGCGTCATCGCCGAGTGGCGTGCGGACGGCGGCCTGCGTACGTCCTCGGTGCGCGATGCCGTCCACCGGCACCCGGAGACGGGGGAGGAGGTGTGGTTCAACCACGCGGCGATCTTCCACATCTCGACCCTGTCGCCGGAGAACCGCGAGGGCATGCTCGAACTGTTCGGCGAGGAAGACCTCCCCAACCAGAGCTACTTCGGTGACGGCGCGGACATCCCCGACGACGTCATGGCGCATGTACGCGACTGCTACCGAACGGCGGCCACGCGGTTCGACTGGTCCCGTGACGACGTCCTGGTCATCGACAACATGCTCACCGCGCACGGCAGGGAACCCTTCACCCGCCCCCGCACGATCGCCGTCGCCATGGCCGAGGCGCTCGCGACGACCGGGCGGAGGTGACCGGCATGACGGGACGAACGGTGTCCGCCCTGGTGAGCGACGCGTCGTACGCCCAGGCGAGGATGTACTTCCTCGACGAACTGGCCCATCGGACAGGGGTGTTCACGGTCGCCCGTGTCCTCGACCTGACCGGTGACCTCGACCCCGTGGCCCTGGACGCGGCGGTGCGCGGATGTGTGCGCCGTCACGAGAGCCTGCGCACCTGCTTCCGTGTCCACGAGGGGCAGCTGCAGCAGATCGTCACCGACCATGAGCCCGAGTTGCGCATCGTCGATCTGCGGAACCTCCTCGGGCGGGACGCCCCGGTGGACGAGCAGGAGCTGGTCGCCGACCTGGCCCGGCAGGAGGCCGCCGAACCCTTTGACCTGCGGCGTGTACCCCTGCTGCGGACCACGCTGATCAGGCTCACCGACCAGCGGGCCGTCCTGTTGGTAACACTGCATCACATCGTGGCCGACGCCTGGTCGTTGGACCTGCTTCTGCGTGAGCTCTCTTCGCTGTACCGGGCCCACGCCACCGGAACTCCCGAGGAACTGCCCGAACTGCCTTTGCAGTACGCCGATTTCGCCGCCTGGCAGCAGCGCGCCGAGGCGACCGGCACCCACGACCGGCTCCTCGCCCACTGGCGCGAGCGCATTCGCGACCTGCCCGAACTGCCCCTGCCCACCGACCGTCCGCGCCCTGAACAGCTCTCCTACCAGGGCCGGGAGCTCTCCGTCCCGCTCGACGACCGGCTCGCGGGACGGCTGAGCGCCCTGTGCCGAGAGGAGGGGGCGAGCCTCTTCATGGCGCTGCTCGCCGGCTTCTATGTCGCGCTGCACCGCTACAGCGGTCAGGCCGACCTCACCGTGGGCGGCACCACATCCGGCCGGGCCCGCCCCGAGACGCAGAACGTGATCGGTTCCTTCGTGAACATGGTGGTGCTGCGGACCACGGTCCGCGACGACCACACGCTGCGTGACGTGCTGCGAGCCACCGCCGAGACCTGCCACGACGCCTACGACCACCAGGAATTACCCTTCGAGCGATTGGTCGCCGCGCACGGCGGATCCCGACGGGCCAACAGGAACCCGCTGTTTCAGATCGTGTTCCAGATGATCGCCGAGCAGGACGACGACCTGTCCGTACCGGGGCTGCGCATCCGGATGCGCGAGGCGGCCACCAGCGTCACCACCTTCGACCTGGTGTGCACCGTGACGAACAGGGCCGGTCGGTTGTCGGCGGCCCTGGACTACGCGACCGAGCTGTGGGACCAGGACACCGTCGCAGCCCTGGGGCATGCCTGGCAGCGGGCACTGCGGGATCTTGCCGACCGGCCCGACCGCGCCCTGCGGGACATCCCGCTGGCCGAGGAACGCCCGTACACCCCGGACGTCCTGCCGGATGGGCTGCGCGGGGAGGCGGCCCTCGCGCAACTGCCCGCCGACGCAGTGCTGACCGTCCGCGACCCCTACGGTCACCCCGCGCCGCCCGGAGCCGTCGGTGAACTCTTCCGCCGGGACACTCCTGATGGTCCCGCCCGGCCCACCGGTGTCGCGGTGCGGTCAGGCGGAGACGGCCGCCTCACGGCCGCGCCCTCGCCGGACGCTGTCCCTGCCCCTGTACCGGAGCCGCCCGACAACTCCGCGCCCGTCGGCCCCATAGAGCGTGAACTGGCCGCATTGTGGGAGGAGTTGCTTGGCTGCACCGGCATCGGACGGCACGACAACTTCTTTCAGTGCGGCGGCCATTCGCTGCTCGCGACGGTGCTCATCACCCACGTACAGGAGCGCTACGGCGCCGATGTAACCCTCGAGGCGTTCTTCCGGCAGCCCACTCCCGCAGGCCTCGGCGATGCGATCGCCGCCGCCTCGGACACCGCAGGGGCCGGTGCGGAAGTGGATGAACTGAGCGCGCTCGTGGACGCCTTGGAGCGACAGGGGGACCATGCCTGAAGCCGGACTCGCCGAGCGGATACAGAACCTCACCGCGAAGCAGCGCACGGAACTGCTCAGACAGCTGCGCGAACACGGCATCACTCCGCCGCTGAGCCTGTTCGCAGGGCCTGCCGACGGTGACGCACCGGTGTCATCGGCGCAGCGCCGCATCCTCTTCCTGGGCGCGCTGCAGCCGGAGAACTCCGGCTACACCAGCGTGAACCCCTTCCGGCTCACCGGCCGCCTCGACCCGGCCGTGCTCCACCGGTGCCTGAACGAGATCACCGCCCGGCACGAGATCCTGCGCACCGTCTTCCCACTGGTCGACGGCGTCCCCGTGCAGCGCGTCCGGGCCGCCGCACGGGTCCAGCTGACCGTCGTCGACCTGCGCGGACTCCCGCCCGCACGGCGTGCCGCCGAGGCGGACCGCCTCATCGCGGCCGAGCACGGCATCCCCTTCGACCTGGCGGACGCCCCACCCGTGCGGTTCCGGCTGCTGCGTCTTTCCGCCGAGGAGTCGGTGCTCCTCTCGGTGTTCCACCACGTCATCGTGGACGGCTGGTCCCTCGCCGTCCTGGGCCGCGAACTGACCACTCTGTACGAAGCGTTCTCGATCGGCCTGCCGAGCCCGCTGCCGCCCCTGCCCGTGCAGTACGGCGGATACGCACGCTGGCAGTCGGCCTGCGAGGACGGCGAGGAGGTCGCGCGCCAACTGGCCTACTGGGAGACGCACCTCAGCGGTGCCCCCGACCGGCTCGACCTGCCCACCGACCGGCCCCGGCCACCCGTGCAGAGTCACCGGGGCGCCACCCACCATTTCGTGGTCGACACCGAACTGACCGAGTCCTTGCGCGAGTTGGGCGTGCGGCACGGGGCGACCCTGCACATGACGCTGCTCGCCGCGCTCGCCACCGTGCTGTACCGCTACAGCGGTCAGGGCGACCTGCTCATCGGCGGGGCCGTCGCCAACCGGCGGCAGAGCGAACTGCACGACCTGGTGGGCTTCTTCGCCAACTCGGTGCTGTTCCGGGTGCGCCTCGACGACGAGCCCACCTTCGCGGAACACCTGGCCCGGGTGCGCCGGACCTGCCTGGAGGCGCACGACCACCAGGACGTCCCCGTGGACCTGATCGCCCAGCGCCTGTTCCCCGAGCGCGACCTCGCGCGCAACCCGCTGTACCAGGTGAATTTCACCCTGCACAACACGCCCGCCGTCACCGGTGACCCGTCCGGCCTGACGGTGGCGCTGCTCGACACGGAGACCGAGTCGTCCCGCTTCGACCTCGACTTCAACATCCTCGAGACCGACGAAGGACTCGACTGCCTGGTCGACTACGCCACCGACCTCTTCGACGCCGCCACCGTCGGCCGCATCTGCGACTCCCTCAGCGAACTGCTCCGTGCCGTCGCCACCGACCCCGACCGGCGCCTCTCTGCCCTGCCGGTGCTGTCCGCCCGCGAACTGCGGCGGATCGTGAGCGAGTGGAACGACACCGGCACCGAATCCTGCGCGACCCCCCTGCACGAACTGGTGGCGGCCCAGGCGTCCCGCACACCCGACGCCGTCGCGGTGTCCCGCGCGGACCACACCGTGACGTACGGAGAACTCGACAGGGCGGCGAACCGGCTCGCCCACCATCTGCGGGACGCGGGCGCCAGGACCGGCACCGCGGTGGCCGTGCTGATGGACCACGGACCCCAGACCGTGACCGCGCTCCTCGCGATCATCAAGACCGGCGCCGCCTACGTGCCGCTCGACCGCACGCATCCGCCGTCCCGGACGAACGCCATGCTCGCCGACAGCGAGGCCACCGTCCTTGTGGTCTCCGACGCCCTGCCTGTGGAAGTGGACCCGGCAGGCGCCCGAGTCGTCAGGACGGCCGCCGAAGCCGACGCGATCGCGCGCCGGCCATCGGCCGCCCTCGATGTCCGCGTGTCGGCGGACGACCTGATCTACCTCATGTTCACCTCGGGCTCCACCGGCCGCCCCAAGGCGGCCATGCTCACCCACCGCAACATCGTTAACTACCTGCTGTGGGCGAAGGATTACTACAAAGCCGCCGCGGGGACGGGTGTGCCCGTGCACTCGCCGCTCGCCTTCGACCTGACCGTGACGAGCATCTTCGCGCCGCTGCTCGCCGGGCAGCGCGTGCTGCTCCCGGCACCGACCGCCGACGACACCCCCGACGCCGCACTGCGCGGCCTCCTGTCGAACGCCGCCGACCTGAGCTTCGTGAAACTGACGCCCTCGCACCTGAGGCTCATAGAGCAGTCCGCCGACGGCGCACCGCTCGCCCTGCCCGCCCGGACGGCCATCCTCGGCGGGGAGGCCCTGCACGAGGACGCCCTGTCCGCGCTGCGCGCGGGCACCCCCGCGGTCCGGATCATCAACGAGTACGGGCCCACCGAGACGGCCGTGGCCTGTACCGCCTTCGATGCGGGGAGCGGCCCACAGGCGGACGGCGGCGGACCACAGGCGGACGGCGGCGGCCCGGTGCCGATCGGCAGGCCGATCGCCAACGTGCGCGTCCATGTCCTGGACGAGGCGCTGCGCCCGGTGCCGGTCGGTGTGCCGGGCGAGGCGTGCGTCGGTGGGGCCGGAGTGGGCCAGGGCTACTGGGGACGTCCTGCGCTCACCGCCGAACGCTTCGTGCCCGACCCCTTCGGCACCGTCCCGGGCGCCAGGCTGTACCGGACGGGCGACCTGGTCCGGCTCTTGCCCAGCGGCGAGTTGGAGTACCTGGGCCGCCGGGACGAACAGGTCAAGGTGCGGGGACACCGGCTCGAACCCGCCGAGGTCGAGGCCGCGGTGCGCAGCCACCCGGAAGTGCGGCAATGCGCCGTCGAGGTGGTGAGCCGCGCGCCCGGCGACGAACGGATCGTCGCCTTCGTCCGCCTGCGGGACGGGTCGAGGAGCGACCGGAACTGGGACGGCGACCGCGTCGAGGAATGGCGCCGGCTCTACGAGACCACCTACGGCGATCTGCCCGCCGACCGCGACGCCTCCTTCAACTTGGCGGGCTGGCTCAGCAGTTACACCGGTCGGCCCCTGGACGAGGCTCAGATGCGCGCCTGGCTTGACGACACGCTCCACCGCATCGGCGCCCTGCGGCCCCGCAACGTCCTGGAGATCGGCAGCGGCACCGGCATGATCCTGCTCAACATGGCCTCCGCGTGCCGGAGTTACCGGGCCACCGACCTCTCCGCCCCCGCCGTCGCGTACGTACAGGACACGGTGGCCGCCATGGACCTCCCGCCCGGCCGGGTCGAGGTCCGCACGGCCCCCGCCCACCAGAGCTTCACCCCGGAGGCGGGCGCCCCGGTACCCGACACGGTGGTGCTCAACTCGGTGGTCCAGTACTTCCCGTCGGCCGACTACCTCCTCGACGTGCTCCGGCAGGCCGTCGACGCGGTGCCCGACGGCGGCCACGTCTTCCTCGGCGATCTGCGCAGCCTGCCGCTGCTCGACCTGTTCCACACCTCCGTCCAGGCACACCGGGCCCCGGCGAACATGCGCATCGCCGAACTGCGCTCCAGGATCCGCCGCCAGAGCGCCCTCGACCCGGAACTGTGCGTCGATCCCCGGCTGTTCAGGGAACTCGCGGCTCGCTGGGCCCGGGTCGCGCAGGTCCGTGTCCTGCCCAAGCGCGGCCGCCATGACAACGAGCTCAACCACTATCGGTACGACGTCGTCCTGACCGTCGGCTCGGAGGAGCCCGAGGTGCCCGAGGTGGCCGAGCCTGAGCACGGTGGCTCGGTGCTCGACTGGGCCACCTCGCCCCTCGCGCCGGACGAGCTCCTGCGCCTCATCGAGCGGGAGCGCCCCGAGCGGCTCAGCCTCACCGGCGTACCCAACGCCCGGCTCGGCGCGGCGCTCGCCCTGCGCGACCTCATCGAGGACCGTGCGCCTTCCTCCTCCGTGGGTGAACTCCGGGCCAGGGCCAGCGTCCTGCCCCCGCACGGCCGCGCCCCGGAGGACTGGTGGGACCTGGCGGATCAGTGCGGGTACGAGGTGGAACTGAGCTGGCTCGAAGGGCGGTCCGACGGTGTGTACGACGTCGTCCTGGTGCGCCGCGATGCGGGCGCCGACGCCCCCTCCGTGTCCCTGACGGCCGCCGCCACGCACCGCTCTGCCGCGCCGCCCGCCGAGCTGTTCGACGCACGGCGGCACACCAACGACCCGCACTGGCGCCGCGCCTGCGCCGTCACCATTCCGGACATCGACACGCACGTACGGCGCTGGCTGCCCGAACCCCTCCTTCCGGCCCACTACGTCCCGCTGCCCGAGCTCCCGCTCACCTCGAACGGGAAGGCCGACCGCACCCAGCTGCGCCGACTCGCGGCGGATCCCGCGGTCGTGGAGCGGGCCGTATGGGGAGTGGCCGCCCGGGAACTCACCGGTACCGAACAGGTGGTCGCCGACATCTGGCGCGAGCTGCTCGACTGCGGTGACGTCACGCCCGACGACGACTTCTTCGGTCTCGGCGGGCACTCGCTGCTCACCCTCCAGGTCGTCTTCCGCCTGCGCAAGCGCCTGGACGTCGCCCTGCCGGCGCGCGCCCCGTTCGACCACAGGACCCTGGCCGATCTCGCCGCCTGCGTAGACGCGCTGCGGGAACCCGAAGCGGACGCCGTGCCGCCGCCCCTGACCGCCGTGCCCCGCGAGGGGGTCCTTCCGGCCTCGTGCGCCCAGGAACGCCTGTGGTTCATGGACCAGTTGAACCCGGGGGATCCCCGGTACAACGTGCCGGTCTTCGACCGGATCCTCGGTCCGCTCGACCCCGGCGCGCTGTCCCGGGCGCTCGACGCGCTCGTCGCCCGGCACGAGGTGCTGCGGACCCTGATCACCGCGCCCGACGGCGAGCCCCGGCAGGAGATCCGGCCGCCCGAGCCGGTGCCCTTCCCGCTGCTCGACCTCACCGCCCTGCCCCGGACCGCACGGGAAGCCGAACTGACGCGGCTGGTACGGGAGGAGTACCGCAGGCCCTTCGACCTGGCCGAAGGGCCGGTCGTGCGCGCCCACCTGGTGCGCCTCGCCCCGGAAGACCACGTCCTGTTGCTGTCGCTGCATCACATCGTGCACGACGGCTGGTCGTTGGGGCTCTTCAACGCCGACTTCGCCGCGCTCTACGAGGCCTTCGCCGAGGGACGCGAGCCCGAACCGGCCACGCCGCAGGTCCAGTACGCCGACTACGCCGTATGGCAGCGGAGACTGCTCGACGAAGGCCACATGGACGCACAACTGGCCTACTGGAAAGGCAAGTTGGCCGGGGTCACGCACCTTCCCCTACTGGCCACCGATCACCGACGGCCCGTCCGGCCGACCGGCAGCGGCAGGCTGCTCCCGGTGTCGATCCCGGCGGAGACCGTCGGCGACATCCGGCGGCTGTGCCGGACGTCCGGCGCCACTCCGTTCGCCGTGCTGCTCACCGCCCTCGGCGTGGCCCTGTGCGCCCACACGGGCGAGCGGGAGGTGACCGTCGGCACCGATGTCGCGGGCCGGACCGCGGCGGAGACGCAGGAGATGCTCGGCTTCTTCGTCAACCAGCTGGCGCTGCGCGTCGACCTCGCGGGCAGGCCGACCCGGCGAGAGCTCCTTTCTCGCGTCCACGGCACGGTGCTCGAAGCGCTCAGCCACCAGGACGTGCCCTTCGAACGTGTCGTCCAGGCACTCAACCCGCCGCGCAGCCGTCGGCACAGCCCGCTGTTCCAGACCAAGCTCGTGCTGAACAACACGCCGGGACGGTCCGGCATCGAACTGCCCGGGCTGCGGATCACACCGTTCCCGGTCGGCCTCGACACCACCAGATCCGACCTGGCGCTCGTCCTGCAGGAGAGCCAGGCGGTGCGGGACGGAAACGGCGCGTCCGACGCGGACGGGGAGATCACCGGTTTCCTGGAGTACAGCACCGAGCTGTTCGAGGAGTCGACCATGACGAAGCTGCTCGACGACTTCGAGCGAGCCCTCAAGGCTCTGACCGACGACCCGGGGACGGAGCCCGCCTGATGATGAAGACGCTCTGGACGTACAAGGACGACGCCCTTGCGCTCCCCGATGATCCTCGGGCCGCGTTCGACGCGGGCCGGGCGCTGGCCGCGACAGGGGAGTACCGGGCGGCGATCGGGCTGCTCCAGACGGCTGCCGGGGACGCTCAACTTCGGGCCCGAGCACTGCACTTGGCCGGTGAGTGCTTCCAGGGTCTCGGGGCGGAATCCGCCGCGGCCATCGCCTACGAACAGGCCGCGCTGAGCGGTCCCGGCGAGGACGACAAAAGCCTGCTGTACGACAGCGCACGGGCTCTGCAGGAGCAGGGCCGCCATGCAGAGGCTGCCGACCGCTTCGAGACGCTGCTCGCCTGGGACGCCACGTACGAGGACGCCTGGAAGCACCACGAGGAAAGCCGGATGCGCGCCGTCCCGAGCGCCCCGGACGCGGCCCCTTCGCCCTCCGAGACGCTCGTCAGGGATCTGGAGGCGCGTGGTCTGCTCGGGAACTCCGACTCCCGGATCGCGGCATACGACGCGTTGTTCTACGTCCAGTTCGACCACACCGGCCTGCACGACAGCGTCAAGAAGCGCCTCGAACTGGTTCAACTGCTCACCGCAGTCGGGGATGTCTCCGCCGTGGGCACCTCGCTCGACGTCGGCAGCGGCACCTTGCGCTACCCGCAGGTCCTTGACCGGTTCGGCGTACAGTCGTACGGCATCGACCTCAGCGACGCGGGTGTCCGCATCTGCGTGGACGAGCAGTGGGCGGCGGGCCGGTTCGCCGTCGCGGACGGCACGGCGATGCCCTTCGGCGACGGCTCCTTCGACCTCGTCACCTGCATGATGGGCACGGTCAACCACCTGTCCGCCGCCCAGCGCGAGCGCTTCCTCGCCGAGGCGTTCCGTACGCTGCGGCCCGGCGGGCTCCTGGTGGTGAGCGCATGGGATCCCGCGTGCCGCTTCCAGACGTTCCTGTCCTTCTACTCCCCGGCAGAAATGGCCCAGCTGCGGGGGCAGTTGACCGAGCGGGAGGCGCTGCGCGCGCAGTGCGCGGCGGCGGGCTTCGGCGATGTGCGCACCACACCGTTCTGCACGGTCCCCGACTGGTTGGTGACGGGCGCCGGCGCGGCAGGGACGAACGCCGACCACCTGGCCCGTCTCGCGGATCTCGACCGGGACCGCGCGGCACACGATCCGACGGTCTCCGGTCAGATGTTCCTGCTCAGCGCGCGTCGCTGACCGGTGTCCCGCCGAACACGTCCGCGAGGCTGTCCGCCGTGAGGAAACGGATGCTGCGTACGGTGATTCCCTCGCGCCTGCAGGCGGTGGCCAGCCTGATCGCCGCGATCGAATCCCCGCCCAGGTCCACGAAGTTGTCACCGGCTCGGACGTCGCGTACGCCGAGAACGCGCTCGCACAGGGCGCACACCCTGCGCAGCACCTCTCCCGGCCCGCCGCCGTCGGGTTCCGTTTCCGCTTCCACTTCTGCTTTCGCACGACCGGAATGCGCCCGGGTCTCCCTCTCGAACAGGTCCTGAAGGAGGACGCGGTCGAGCTTGCCGTGTCGGGTGAGCGGCAGTTGGTCCAGGGCCGAGAAGTGCTGAGGAACCATGTACGGCGGGAGGGAAGCCTCGAGTCCCGCCCGCAGACGCCCCGAGTCGAGTCCCGAGAAGCCGCTCCCGTCCAGGACGACGAAGGCGGCAAGCACGCTCCGCGGCTCGCGGGCCTTCACCACCGCCGCCGCGCGTACGCCGTCCATCGCGCACAACAGCGCCTCGATTTCCGCGAGTTCCACGCGATGGCCGCGGATCTTCACCTGTCCGTCGGTCCGGCCCACGACGACCGGGCGGCCCTGCGGATCAAGGCGTACGAGATCTCCCGTGCGGTAGCCGCGCCCCTCGCCGTCGGGCAGCGCACTGAACGCGCGGGCGGTGGCTTCGGGAAGGTTGAGATAGCCGCGGGCGACGCCCGCCCCGCTGATGACCAACTCGCCTACGCCTTGGGCTGCTTGCTCCTCATCGGTGTCGTCCACGGTCAGGCGCGTGTGCGGAATGGGGTGGCCGATCGGCAGCGGGTCGTCCGGCGCGTACTCCTCGATGTGGAACCCGGCGGTCTCGTCGAGCCGGAGGAAGCAGCGGCCCACCACGGTCTCCGTCGGTCCGTAGTGGTTGTAGACGACCGAGTCCGGGAACAGCCGCCGCAGGGTCGTGAGTTGGCGTGCGCGCAGCACCTCACCGCCGACGACGAACTGTCGCGGTCCGCGCAGCCCTCGCCGGTCGCCGAGCCGGGCCGTGAGCATCTCGATGTGCGAGGGGGTCAGGCGTACCAGGTCGAAGGCCGGGTTCTGGATGGCCGCGGCGAGATCCTCGGGTTCCTGGTGCTCCGGGGCGAGGTGGAGTGTGCCGCCGGTGACGAGTGGCAGGAAGAAGCTCGTCAGGGAGAAGTCGAAGCTGAGCGGGGTGTGCAGATACGCGTCGGCGGGACGTCCTTCGGAGAACTCGGACACCGTCCAGCGGACGTAGTTCGACAGGCCGGAGTGTTCCACCGCCACGCCCTTGGGGCGTCCGGTGGAGCCGGAGGTGTACAGCACATAGGCGAGACGTGCGGGATCCGGCGCCTCCGGCTGCGGAGAGGTGCTCGTCGCGCGCCGGGGGCCTGGGCGGAGAGGCACGGTCCGTATGGATGTGTCCGCCAGGAGGTGTCGGTGCTCGGTGTCGGTGACGGCGAGTTTCATGGACGTGTCGCGCACCATGAACGCCAGCCGCTCCGGAGGGAGATCGATGCCCAGCGGCACGTACGCGCCGCCTGCCCGGAGGACGGCGAGGAGACCGACGACGAGGCCGGGCGAACGGCCCGCGAGCAGCCCGACCGCCTGCTCCGGACCGACTCCACGCTCCAGGAGTTCCCCCGACAACTGGACGACTCTGGCGTGCAGTTCGCCATAACTGATCCGGGCGTCGCCCTGGATGACGGCCGGGGAGTCGGGCCGCTCCCGTGCCTGCCCGGCAAACCGGTCGTATACGGAGGGGAGACGCCCGTCGTTCCGTGCCGATTCCTGGTCCACCGCTCCAACTCCCGTTCCTGCGTGGTGACAAAGTGACCCGGCGACCCCGGCGCGACAGCCGTTCACGGTGTCACCATGCGGCGCATGCAGGCAGCGTACATAGACGATTTCGGGCCGCCCGACGCCATCCGCCACGGCGAACTGCCGCCCCCGGTGCCGGGGCCGACAGACGTCCTGGTCGACACCCTTGCCACCACCGTCAATCCGGTGGACACCTTCATCAGGGCCGGCACCTGGCGAACGGGGGTGACCTTCCCCTTCGTGATCGGCCGTGACCTCGTGGGCACCGTCGCCTCGGTGGGGCCCGGTGCGACGGGCTTCGCCGTGGGGGACCGCGTCTGGTGCAACAGCCTCGGCCACGAGGGCAGGCAGGGCGCCGCAGCCGAGCGGGCCGTGGTGCCCGTGGACCGGCTGTATCACCTGCCGGACGGCGTACGGCCCACCGACGCGGCGGCCGTGCTCCATCCGTCGGCCACCGGCTACCTGGCACTGTTCACCCACGGGCGGCTGAGGCCCGGCGAGACCGTGCTCGTCGCGGGAGCCGCCGGGAACGTGGGCAGCGCGCTGGTCGCCCTCGCCGCCGAAGCCGGTGCGCGGGTGTTCGCCGCGGCCCGGCCCGAGGACGAGGAGCACTGTCAGCGGCTCGGCGCGACGGCGGTGCTCGACTACCGCGATCCCCGGCTCCCCGAGCGCGTCCGGGGCCTGTCGCCGCACGGCGTCGACCTGATCGTCGACACCTCGGGCCACAACGACATGACCGCCGCCGTCGATCTGCTCGCCTTCCGCGGCCGCATCGTGCTCCTGGCAGGACTCCGGTCCCGCCCGGTGCTCCCCGTAGGGCCGCTCTACCTCAAGGACGGCACCGTCACCGGCTTCGTCATCTCGCGCGCCACCACCGCCGAACTCGCCGAAGCGGCACGTACCCTCAACCGGTTGATGGTGGCCGGGCGATTGCGCGCCCGAGCGGTCGAAGAGCGGCCGCTGAGCACTGCGCGAGAGGCCCACAAACGCCTGGAACAGGGGGAGTTGAACGGCAGGCGCGTCGTGCTGCTGCCGGACCGGCTGCTCTGAGAACGGCCGACTTGACGGACCCGAACGACCGTCGTTGACCCGTCTCGGCTCCGCTGGCCAGGCTTCCGGCCATGACGAATTCCGAAGTCGAACCCGCCACGCTCTTCCAGATCACTGTCCGGACCGAGGTCGCCGCGTCGGCGGCCGCAGCGTACGCGGTCGTCAGCGACCTGCCGCGCTGCGGCGCGTGGAGCACCGAGTGCACCGGCGGACGCTGGATCTCCGGGCAGGCCGCCACCGTGGGGGCGGTCTTCCGGGGAGAGAACCACCGCCCCGAGGACGTGGTCGCCTGGGCGCCCGTCGTACGCGGCAACTGGACCACCGAGGCGGAGGTCGTCGCCGCCGAACCCGGGAGCACCTTCCGCTGGGCGATGCGCGACAAGGCGGGCCGTCGCCAGGACAGCGTCTGGGCCTTCGACATCGAGGCCGCGGGCCAAGGCTGCGTCCTGGTGCACCACTTCCGGATGGGAGAGCCCACCGAAGGCATCCGCGGCATCACCGCCGACATGGACGCCACCCAGCGGCAGCGGTTCTTCGGCGACTGGTCGGCCAAGTTGGACGCAGACATGGCCGCCACCCTGCAGCGCGTCAAGAAGGTCATCGAGGCCGGCTGACCGGTACGCCGCACGACGAAAGGCCCGGAACCCCCGCCCCCCTGGGAGGTTCCGGAATCCGAACCTCCTGAGTTCTCCGCAGCGACCGCGAGAGGGTGCACACACCATGCTGCTGCAGCGCATAGCGAACCGTGGAATCAGACTGGGGACGCTCTTCGACCGTGCCGCGTCCCGGCATCCCACGAACGTCATGATCTTCGACCACGACCTGGACGTGGCACCGGACCTCGGCCGCCGCGCGACCGTCGCGGAAATGGCGGACCTGGTCGCGGAACAGGCATCCCGGCTCTGGGCGGCCAAGGTACGCCCCGGCGAACGGGTCGTGATCCACAAGTCCGACAGCTTCGACATCACCCTGCTCGCCTGCGCCGCCGCCCGGATCGGCGCGGTGCCGGTGCTGCTCTCTCCCAAGCTCGACGGCGCCACGGTCGCCGAGCTGGTCCGCCGGGCCGATCGGCCCCATCTCCTCACCGACGGCGCGAAGTTGGACCTTGAACTTCCCGACTCGGTCTTCGACCTCGCCCAGAGCGTGCTGCTCGCCTCCGGCCGGCACGAACGCGCCGTCGAACTCGCCCGCTTCGCGGGGGCCCGGCGCGTCGATCCGGTCACCATGCCGCCCGACCACCCCACGCTGATCACCCACACCTCCGGCACGACCGGAGTGCCCAAGCTGGCCGTGCACACCGGACGCACCCTGCAGGCGCGCTACCGTCCGCAGCGGATGGCGATCGCGGCCGTCATCCGCAAGCCCGAGACCATCGCGATGCATGTCTCCTTCGTGCACTCGCGGCTGTTCACCGCCCTTGCCATCTCCCTGCTCAACGGCTTCCCCATCGTCGTACTCAACGACTCCGACCAGAAGCGGGCCGCCGACCTCTTCGTCCAGCTCCGCCCGGGCATCCTGGAGGCCCACCCCAACTCCTTCATGCGCTGGGAGGAGTTGGCGGACGACCCGCGGGGGCCGCTCGCCAACGTCAAGCTGTTCAGCAGCACCTTCGACGCCATCCACCCGCGCACCGTCCACCGGCTGCTCCGCGCATCGCGGCGCAGGGCACCGCTGTTCGGCCAGCTGTACGGGCAGAGCGAGGTGGGTCCCACGGTCGTGCGTGCCTTCACCAGGCGGCACCGGCCGGACGACGACGGGCGCTGCGTCGGCGTGCCCTTCCCCGGGATGACCGACGTCCGCGTGGTCAGCCGCGACGGACAGCCGCCGTCGGAGCAGAACCCCGGCCACATCGAGGTGCGCAGCGACGGGCGCATCATGACGTACCTGGGTGAATCCGAGCGCTACGCACGGCAGTTGAGCGACGGCTGGTGGCGGATGGGCGACGTGGGCTACCGGACCAAGCGGGGCTGCCTCCATCTGCTCGACCGCGAGGTCGACCTGATCCCCGGCTTCGGCTCGACCCTCGCGGCCGAAGACGCCCTCCTCGCGAAGCTGGACCGGCTCTCCGAGGTGATCATCGTGCCGAGCGAGGACGGCGCCGCCGTACCCGTGGTGTGCACCAAGGACGACGAGCCCGTGGGCCTCGCCGAGTGGCGCAGGGCCGCGGCCGGTCTTCCCGCGATGGCCGACCCGGTGCACTGGCGGCTCGCGGACCTGCCGCAGACCGCGACCACGAAGATCAAGCGTCTCGAACTGGCGAAGCTGCTGACGGCAGCCGCCCAGGCCGAATAGAGGCAGACATGGCGAGGATGATCATCGTCGGGGGCGGTATCGGCGGCCTCGCCGCGGCCGTCGCCGTCGCCCGGCGCGGGCACCGCGCGGTCGTACTGGAACGCTCCGCCGACTTCGCCGAGATCGGCGCCGGGATCCAGCTGGCCCCCAACGGCCTGCACGCGCTGGACCGACTCGGTGTCGGCGATGCCGTGCGCGACTGCGCGGTGCACATCGACGAACTGCGGTTCATGGACGGGGTGTCCGGCGAGCATGTGACGAGCATGCCGCTCACCGGCGAGTACCGCCGCCGGTTCGGCAGCCCGTACGTCGTCGTCCACCGCGGCGAGCTGTACCGGCTGCTCCTTGAGGCCTGCCGCCGCTCGGGCGCGGTCGAACTGCGATCCGCGAGCCAGGTCACCGGCTACCGCCAGGACGACGCGAGCGCGACCGCCCTGCTCGCGGACGGGACACGGGTCACCGGTGACGCGGTGATCGGGGCCGACGGCATCAGGTCGGCGATCCGCGGGCAGCTCGTCGGCGACGGCGAACCGCGCGTCGTGGGCATCACCGTGTACCGGACGGTGGTCCCGATGGAGCGGGTCCCCGAGGAGCTGCGGTGGAACGCCGTCACCTGGTGGGCAGGCCCCGGACGGCACTTCGTGCACTACGCGATCGCCGGCGGCCGCTACCTCAACCTCGCCCCGAGCATCGAGAACGGGGTCACCGAGGCATTCGCCGGAGTACCGGTGGCGGCGCCGGAGGTGCACAGCGCGTTCGCCGGACTCGGCGACACGGCCCGACGGCTCCTGGCCCTGGGCGAGGACTGGAAGTCGTGGTCGCTCGTCGACCGCGATCCGGTGGACCGCTGGACCGACGGACGGGTCGCGCTGCTCGGCGACGCCGCCCATCCGATGCTGCACTACGCCGCCCAGGGCGCCTGCCAGGCACTGGAGGACGCCGTGCTCATCGGCGACCTGCTCGACGCCCATGCGGACGCGATCGGCGAACGATTCGAGAAGTACGCCGCCGAGCGGCGTGAACGCACCGCACGGATCACGCTCGCCGCCCGGGCGAGCACCCGCCTGTGGCACCCCGCAGGGCCCGAAGCGAGAGCGAGGAACGCGATGCTGTCCGCCATGTCCGCGACGGAACTGCACGACCACGTCGCGTGGATGCACGGAACCACCGACTCCGGCGCCCGGGGCGTGCGGGCATGAGCGGCGGACAGGTCGAAGTGTGCATCGTCGGGGCAGGACCCCGGGGTCTGTGCGTCCTGGAACGGCTGTGCGCCAACGAGCGCAAGGCACCGTCGCAGGCGTCGGTGACCGTGCATGTCGTCGATCCGGCAGCCCCCGGCGCCGGCGCGGTCTGGCGGACGGACCAGTCGCACCACCTGCTCACCAACACCGTGGCCTCGCAGATCACCGTGTTCACCGACGACGACACCCGGATCGAGGGGCCCATCGAGCCGGGGCCGAGCCTGTACGAGTGGGCCGACGGCGTGGCCCGCTGGGGCGAACCGGGCACGTACGACGAGCAGATCCTCGCCGAGGCACGCGCGCTCGGCCCCGACTCCTATCCCACCCGCGCCCTGTACGGACAGTATCTGCGGGACTCCTTCCGGCGGGTGGCCGCCCGCGCTCCCGAGCACGTCACCGTCCGGGTGCACCGCTCGCGGGCCGTGGCGATGGCGGACACCAGCGGTACGCCCGGCGGACCGCAGGGCGTCCGGCTCGCGGACGGCACGCGCATCCACGACCTGGATGCCGTGGTCCTTGCGCTCGGTCACCTTCCTGCGCAGTTGACGGCCCGTCAAGAACGCACCGCCAGTCTGGCGCGCATCCACCACCTCACCTACGTCACTCCGGCCAACCCCGCCGACGTGGACACGGAGTTCGCCGCACCCGGCGAGCCGGTGCTGCTGCGCGGGCTCGGCCTCAACTTCTTCGACTACATGGCCCTGTTCACCATCGGACGCGGCGGCGTCTTCGAACGAGCCGATGACCGTCTCGTCTACCGTCCTTCGGGCCGGGAACCGAAGCTGTACGCCAGTTCGCGCCGCGGGGTTCCCTACCACGCGCGCGGACAGAACGAGAAGGGCGCGTACGGCCGCCACACCCCCCGGCTCCTCACCCCACCGGTGATCGCCCGGCTGCGCGGGCGGGCCCAGGAGGGCGAGCGCGTGCACTTCGAGGCGGACGTGTGGCCGCTGATCGCCGCGGAGGTGGAAGGCGTCTACTACGGGACGCTGCTGACCTCGCGGGGCGACGATCCCGAGCCGTTCGTCTCGCGCTACCTTGCGGCGTCGCCACCGCGCCGGGCGGCGCTCCTGGACGAGCACGCCATCGGCCCCGACGACCGCTGGGACTGGGACCGCCTGGCCAGGCCCTGGCTCGGGCACGACTTCGCCGACCGCGAGCAGTTCCACAGCTGGCTGCTCGCGTATCTGCGGCAGGACGCACGGGAGGCGCGGACCGGGAACGTGAGCAGCCCGCTGAAGGCCGCCCTCGACGTGCTGCGGGACCTGCGCAACGAGGTACGTCTCGTGGTCGACCACGGAGGCCTAGAGGGCGGATCCCATCTGAACGAACTGGAGGCCTGGTACACGCCGCTCAACGCCTTCCTCTCCATCGGCCCGCCGGTCTCCCGGATCGAGGAGATGGCCGCGCTGATCGAGGCGGGCGTCGTGGAACTCACCGGACCCGGCACGCAGATATGGATCGACACCGAAGAAGGGGCCTTCGTCGCGCAGTCGTCGTTCGTCCCCGGAGAGCAGGTGCGGTCCCGGCATCTCATCGAGGCGCGGCTGCCCCTGCCCGACGTACGCCGCACCGCCGATCCGCTGCTGCGGCATCTGCTGATCACCGAGCAGTGCAGCCCCTACCGCATCGACGGCGACTGCGGGGTCAGCCACGAGACCGGCGGCCTCGCCGTCACCGAGCGGCCGTGCCGGGTCGTCGACGGACAGGGTCGCCCGCACCCGCGGCGGTTCGCCTACGGCGTCCCCACCGAATCGGTGCACTGGGTGACGGCCGCCGGCGTCCGGCCCGGCGTCGACTCGGTGACCCTGGGGGACGCCGACGCCATCGCGCGCGCCGTGCTGTCCCTCGCCCCGGCCCGACAGGCCCCGGAGCAGCGGCCCGTGGCCCTTCGGGAAGGGGACACGTCTCTCATGGGAGTCATCGTATGACCGACGCACTCGTCGACGCCGGACTCCTTTCCCCGGTCCGGGCGGGCACACCGGCCGAGGCCGCGGTGTCCGACACGGCCTGGTTGCAGGCCATGCTGGACGCCGAGGCTGCGCTTGCCAGGGCCCAGGCCCGGCTCGGCGCGGTCCCGCACTCCGCGGCCGAGGCGATCACCCGGGCCGCCCGGGCCGAGCGGCTCGACCTGCGGGCGATCGCGGTCGGGGCCCGGGAGACCGCCAACCCCGTGGTCGGCCTGGTGCGGGCACTGACCGACGCGGTCAAGGCCGACGCCCCGACGGCGGCCGAGTTCGTGCACCGTGGGTCCACCAGCCAGGACGTCTTCGACACGGGCGCGATGCTGGTGGCCCGGCGCACCCTGCGGCTGATCCGGTCGGACCTCGCGGAGACGGCCGATGCCCTGGCACGCCACGCGGCCGAGCACCGCGACACCCCGATGGCGGGACGCACCCTGGCCCTGCACGCGGTGCCGACGACGTTCGGCCTGAAGGCCGCGGGCTGGCGTCAGTTGGTCCTCGACGCCGATCAGCGCCTCGCCGTCGTGGACGCGTCCCTGCCCGTGGCGCTCGGCGGCGCCGCGGGAACCCTGGCCGGCTATCTGGCCGCGGCCCGGCTCGGCGGACCTGCCGCCGACGCCTATCCCGCCCGGCTGATCGAGGCGTTCGCCGACGAGACGGGGCTCGCCGGGCCGGTGCTGCCCTGGCACGCCCTGCGGACGCCGATGGCCGACCTGGGCGCGGCCCTCGCGTTCACCGCCGGGGCGCTGGGGAAGATCGCGGTCGATGTGCAGTCCCTGGCCAGGACCGAGGTCGCCGAGGTCGCCGAGCCGGGCGGGCCGGGACGGGGTGTGTCGTCGGCCATGCCCCACAAGCGCAACCCGGTCCTGGCCACGCTGCTGCGCAGCGCGGCTCTCCAAGTCCCGCCCATCGCAACGGGTCTGACGCAGTGTCTGCTCTCGGAGGACGAACGTTCCGCGGGCGCCTGGCACGCGGAGTGGCAACTGCTGCGCGAATGCCTCCGCCTGACCGGCGGTTCCGCCCACACGGCGGTGGAGCTCGCCCGTGGCCTGCGGGTGAGTCCCCGGCGGATGCGGGAGAACCTGGGTCTCACCGGCTCCCGGATCGTCGCCGAGCGCGTCGCCGCCGCCCTCGCACCTCTGCGGGGCGCGGCGGAGGCGAGGCGGCTGCTCGACGAGGCGTCCCGTGCGGCCGAGGGGAGCGGCAGGACGCTGGCCGATGTCCTCGGTGCCGTACCCGGCCTGGGGCTCGGCGCCGGGGAACTCGCGGAGCTGTGCGACCCCACCGGGTACACCGGAGCCGCGGGGCCGCTCGTCGACCGGGCGCTGCGGGCCGCGGCCCCTCCCGCTTCCTGACGGAACGCAAAGAAAACGGCCGGCCGGGTCGTCCACCCGGCCGGCCGTGTCGCGCGCCGTCCTCCCCGTGCCCCTCGCTCCTCACCCTTCGGCGACGTGGGTAAGCAGTTCGGCGAGGATCCGCTCGCCCTCCTGGGTGAGCACCGACTCCGCGTGGAACTGCACGGAGGCGAAGTGCGGCCCGCGCAGCGCGTACACCTCGCCGGTCTCGCGGTCCCGGCTCAGCTCTACCTGCCCCACGCCCGCGCACTCCGTCTTGTCCTCGTTCCACCGGGCCTCGAACGTGTTGTAGAAGCCGACCGACTCCCGCGCACCGAAGAGATCGATCTCCCGCTGCGTGCCCTGGTTCGGGGTGTCCCTGCGGAACAGGTCGAACCCGAGCCGCGTGCACAGCACTTGGTGGCTGAAGCAGACGGCGAGGAACGGACGGCGCTCGGCAAGGAGCGTGTCGACGGCCGCGCGCAACCGTTCGACCTTGGGATGTCCGTCGGCCCGCGGATCGCCGGGCCCCGGTCCGAGGAGGACGAAGTCGTACGCGTCGAAGGAGTGCTCCTCGTCGAACCTGCGCACCGTCACGGAAAGCCCCAGGGCGGCCAGTTGGTGGCCGAGCATCGCGGTGAAGGTGTCCTCGGCATCGACGACCAGGACCTTCGCCCCGTCCAGGGCGGGCAGCCGGGGCACCTGCGCACCGCGCCCGTCGAGCCAGAAGCGGGCGATCGACGCGTTGCGTTCGGCGAGCGCCGTACGGACGTGGGGGTGCTCGGCGTACCCGGAGGTGCGCCCGCCCTCCAGGGCGGCGAGAAGACCGGCCGCCTTCGCCCGTGTCTCCGCCGCCTCGGCGGCCGGGTCGGAGTGGCGCACCAGCGTCGCGCCGACCCCGATGTCGAGCTGCCCGTCGCCGGCTATCTCGGCGGTGCGGATGAGGATGGCGGAGTCCAGGGTGCGGGCGTCCCGCTCGTCCCTGCCGATGAGCGCGAGGACACCGCTGTAGTAGCCGCGCCCCTCGGGCTCGTACCGCTCGATCACCCGGCAGGCGCTCTCCAGGGGACTCCCGGTGACCGTGGGGGCGAGCAGCGTCTCGCGCAGGATTTCCCGCGGGTCGCGGTCGCTGCGTCCCTCGATGAAGTACTCGGTGTGCGCGAGGCGGGTCATCTCCTTCAGGTAGGGGCCCACGACCCGGCCGCCGTCCTCGCAGATGCGGGCCATCATCTTCAGCTCTTCGTCGAGGACCATGTACAGCTCGTCGGTCTCCTTCTCGTCCGCGAGGAACTCGAGGACCCCGGGCAGCGCGGGCCCGGCGGGCGGATAGCGGTACGTCCCGCTGATCGGATTCATCACCGCCGTGCCGTCCTTGAGGCTGACGTGCCGCTCCGGGGAAGCGCCGACGAAGGTGCGCGTGCCGGTGTGCACGACGTACGTCCAGTAGGCGCCGGACTCGGTCCCCAGGAGGTTGCGGAAGAAGGACAGCGCGCTGCGCAGTGTGTAGTCGCGGATCCGGGCCCGGTACGAGCGCCGGATGACGAAGTTCGCGCCCTCTCCCGTGCCGATCTCGTTGGCGAGCACGTCGCGCACCGTGGCGGCGTACGTCCCGTCGTCCGGCACGAAGCGGCCGTCCACGAGGTCCGTCGGCACCCGGGGGAGGTGGGCCAGCGCATCGGCGAGGGGCACCGTGTCCTGTTCGGTCACGCGCAGCGCGAGCAGCGGGGCGCCGTCGTCGACGCCCGCGAAGCCGCGTTCGCGGATCTGGCGGTAGGGCACGAGGGCCAGCACGTCGTGCCGGGCACTGGTGCCGTCGGAGGTGCCGCCCGACGTGCCGTCGGACGGCTCCTCAGGGAGCGGGATCGCGTCGAGCTCGGGCCAGGCGTCGACCTCGCCGAGCAGCACGTCGATCCTGGCCTCGCCGTCCGGCGTCGAACGCTGGATCAGGGCGAAGGGCGGCGGCTGCGCCGCCAGCACCTTGTCGAACGCGCCGGATGTCATGCGAGGACCTCCTTCACCGTGGTGACGACGGCGCAGGAGCGTGCCGCGTAGTCGAGGGCCAACTGGTGGCGCCCGGCCGAGAAGTCGGCGACCGCGTCGGCCACCAGGAACGTCTCGATGTCGTTGCAGAACGCGTCGACCGCGGTCATCAGGACGCCCAGGTGGGCGTAGACGCCGCACAGGATCAGCTGGTCGCGCCCCTGGGCGCGCATCCGCTCCAGGAGGTCCGAGCGGAAGAAGGCGCTGTAACGCCACTTGGTGAACACCCAGTCGTCGGGACCGGGCGCCAACTCCTCGGTGACGGCGCGGTGTTCGGAGTCCCCCCGCATGCCCGGGCCCCAGAAGTCCTTGAGGAGCCCGCGGTCGGCGTCGCTCATGTCGCCAGGCTGCGCCGTGTACGCGACGCGCACGCCGAGCGAGGCGCAGTTCTCGCGCAGCTGGGCGTTGTTGTCCACCAGCGGCTGCCGCAAGCGCTGGGGGAGCGGGCGGAGGAAGTACTCCTGCATGTCGTGCACAAGGAGCACCGCGCGGTCCGGCTCGGCGGTCCACGGTGCGAGGGCCTCGGGCAGCTCGCCGGTGCTCGGCAGCTCGTAGGGTTCTATGAGGGGCAGGCCGGTCATGGAGATCCTTTCGAACATGGGCGGGACCAGCGGGTGCGGGTGCGCGTGCGGGCGCGTACGTGCGGTCGGTGTCCTGCGGCCTACACGCCGAGCGTGGCGCCGCCGTCGACCGTGAGGCTGTGCAGGGTGATGTGCGCTGCCCGGTCGGAGAGCAGGAAGACGACGGCGTCGGCGATGTCGTCGGGCCGGGCCAGCTTGCGGAGCGGAATCCCTAGGCGGTACTCGTCGGGCTTGCCGTCGAGGGTGCCGCGCGGCCCGCTCTCGTCGTGCCACATCGAGGTCAGCATCGGGGTGTCGGTGGAGCCGGGGGCCACCAGATTGCAGCGGATCCCGTGCTCGGCGACCTCGAGGCCGAGGCACTTGGTGAACATGGTGGCGGCGGCCTTGGACGCCGAGTAGGCGGCCATGTGGGTGCGTGCGGTGCCGGCCGCGTTGGACGCCACCGTGACGATGGAGCCCTGACGGCGCGGCACCATCCGGTTGACGACCGCCTGCGACATGTGGAATACGCCGGTGGTGTTGACCGCGAAGGTGCCCTCCCAGTCGGCGGCGGACAGCCGGCGTGCTTCGCCGAGCCGGAGCACGCCCGCGGTGTTGACGAGGTGGTCAAGCGGTCCAAGGCGTCGTTCGACCGCGTCGACCATCCGGTCGACCTCGGCCCGATCCGTGATGTCGGCCGGGAACGCCTCGGCGACAAGCCCGTCGGCGGTCAGCTTCCGCACGACGTTGTCGAGCCCTTCGGCGTCCCGGTCCACGGCGGCCACCGCCATACCGTCCTCGGCGAGCGCACGGGCCACCGCGCTGCCGATCCCTCCCGCTGCTCCGGTGACCAGAGCGACTTTTCCCTCCATGTGAATTCTCCTTGGTCCGTAGGGTTGTTGGCTCCCGCCGTGGGCCGTGGGCCGTGGGCCGTGGGCCTTGGGCCTGGGGCCTAGGGCTGCCAGGCCGCGACGACGGACACCGCCTGATCCGGGCGGAGCCGCGGGTCGCACAGACTCGTGTACGTCTCGTGCACCTGATCGGCGGCGGACGGATTCGGGGCGCATTCGGTCACGTCGTCCGGCGTGGTCTCCAGGTGCAGCCCGCCGGCGACACCGCCGGCCGCCCTGACCGCGGCCCGGAAGCCCCGTACCTCCTGCGCGATCCACTCCACATAGCGGGTCTTGCGTCCGGCCGGGGTGGTGACGGTGTTGGCGTGCATGGGGTCGCACAGCCAGATGACGGGGTGCCCGGCGGCGCGCACCGCCGACACCAGCGGCGGAAGACCCCGGGCGGCGAGCTGCGCGCCCATCCGGGCGATCAGGGTGAGCCTGCCCGGCACCCGGTCCGGGTCCAACCGCTCGCACAGCGCGAGCAGTTCACCGGCGGTCATGCCCGGGCCGACCTTGCAGGCGACGGGGTTGGCCACGGCGGAGAGCAGGGCGACATGGGCCCCGTCGACCTGACGGGTGCGGTCGCCGATCCACGGCCAGTGCGTGGAGGACAGATGGAGCGCGCCCGTGGGATCCGTACGCAGCAAGGGCACTTCGTAGTCGAGTACGAGTGCCTCGTGGCTGGTCCAGACGGGCGGCTCGGCGGGTAACTCCTCCGGACCGTGGTGCCAACCGAGGTGACGCAGCACCTCGCCGGACGCGCGGTAGCACCGCTCCATGCGCAGCGGATCCGGCCGTCTGGCCCCCACATTCGGCTCAGGCCCATTGACCAAGTGCCCCCGGTAGACCGGGAGTTCCACGTCACCGACCCATTCCGTCGGCTTCGATCGGGGCTTGCCGAACTGCCCCGCCATCCTGCCCACGCGGACCACCGGGCGGTGCGTGGCCGCCTTCATCTCGTCCGCGAGCAGGTCGATCAGGCCCACCTTGCGGGCGACATGGGCCGCGGTGCACTCGGCGGGATCCTCCGCGCAGTCGCCCGCCTGCACCACATGGGCGGCGCCGGAGGCGACTTCGGCGAGGGCCGAACGCAGTGCGTGTACGTCGTCGGATCCGACCAGGCCGGGAGCGTCCCGGAGCCGCTGCCGTACCCGTCGTACGGCCTCCTCGTCGTCCCACCGCGGCTGCTGGCCGGCCTGCTTCGATCCGAATTCGAGCACGGGGTTGTCCACTGATCTCTCCTGAGGGGATGACCGGTGCGCAGATGTGTCACGCGGATGGGTGGGAGGACGCGGCAGCACGGAGCGCCGTGCGCGGGCCTGGCCGGGGCGTGGACACCGCCCCCGCTCCGGCCGCCACGGGCGGGTCACGGAGCGGGGGTGCCGACGCCCCCGGCATGCTGTGATGCAACGGATCGTTCGATGGAGCTGATCCTGCGATGGCACTGATCCTGTTATGGGCGCCAGGAACGCGACAACACGCCGCTCAGCACTTCGTCAGGTGCCGAGCTGTGCCCCGGTCGCCCCCTGCCCGGCCGAAGCGGCCGCCGCGGCGAGCACGGTGATCGCGTGCGCGGCCGATGCCAGGGTCATGTGCCGGTGCCAGCCCTCGAACGACCGGCCCACGTAGTCCTCGATGCCCACGGCCTTGGACACCTGCAGGTAGTCGTCCTCGACGCGGTCGAGCAGCGTGCACAGCGTGAGCAGCACGGACGGCTTGACGCGCGTCAGATCGGTGAGCCACAGCTGCGGCACATCCTGCGGCCGGCCCCGCCTGGACAGGGCGACCAGGGTCAGCGGCCGTCCCGTTCCCGACCGCAGGATGCCCGGTCGCCCCGAGGGCAGCTTCACCGTCACGGTGGCCAGCTGCCCGGTCCATAAGCCGCCGCTCACGCCGGGCTGGTGCCAACGCACGGGATGCCGGTAGCCGTTGGACGCCCGTGCCACCTCCCACGCCTGCATCTTCGCGGAGCCGTGGTGACCGGTCAGCGCCGGGTCGGTGACGACCAGCGGCACCGACTCGTCGATGCGCGCCATCATGGGGATGCCCCGCCGGCCGAGCCGGTTCACGATGGTCGGGACGTACATGGCGCGTGCGTCCAGGACCACCGGGCGTACCGGCATGGCCCACTCCGTCATCATGTCGACGCACAGGTTGGCGGCCCGGTCGGTCAGCGGCTCCTCCTCGGCGGTGTCCGGTATGGAGGCGCGGCTGCGGCGTGATCCGTCGTCGATCCACACCCGGGGCAGATGGAGGCCCCAGTCGACCGGGCTGCTGCGCCCGCCCGACGCGGCCCAGACACTGACCGCCTGCTGGGCGTTGAGGACACGGCCCTCGGCCGGGACGAACCGGCGGTCGACGCCGACGGAGTGCTGGCCCGCCTTGCGGATCACCGTGTTCTGCACCACCCAGGCCTCCACGGGGAGGCGCGGCACCAGATACCGGGACAGGGCCTGGCGCACCGGCATCCAGTCCCAGGTCGATTCGCTGATGAAGTGATGCAAACTCTGATCGGTCGCCCGACCGCCCACGAGATTCGCGATGTTCCTGATGGATTTACGTCCGGTGACCTTCAGTAGGCCCTTCACATACGCAACGCCCTTATTGCGCTGATCGGTGCGGGGTAGCGACGCAAAAAGGGATTTTGAAATTTCCTGGAGCACATCGTCGCTGACGCTTTCGTCAAGGAATCTATTCGCTCCCCTTGTGCCCGTTTGTGTGGTGGTCAGCGGCAAAGGCGCTGCAGTCACAGGATACCCCCGAACATACGACTCCCGTCAGGCATGCAAATGCCCTCTAATGGCTCGTGCCGTTTCCCTGTGCACCTTCGTGGCGACGCGCATTAGTCGCGTGCGACCCACGCCACCACTTGTCCGAGCTCGCCCCCCTCCCCTCGGCGGCCGCAAAACTCGCCAAAGCGGACATGATGTTATGGCGCCTCGGAGCATTCCTCCACGGTTGTGATTGACATCTGTCACCTCAACCACTGAAGAGGCAGAACGCACCGTCGGGAACAGGGGCATACCGTCGAACGTGACGGACTATTATCGGCCACGTTGACGACATTTCACGGGTGCTTCACTCTCCCGGAGTCGGACACCGGCACCACAAAAGCGCCGGACAATGCAGAAGACACAGCCGACCCGAAAGAATCAGGGCGATCCCCGGGAATGCGACTTCAGGGCGGGCCTGGCGACGTACTGACGGCGACTCAGCGGCGCTCGCCGGAGGACACGTACACGGTCCTGCCCGCCCGGCCGTCCTGCGCCGTCTGACGCAGGAGAACGTCGGCGAGGTCCCCGCGGGACGTACGGGCGCCGGGCAGGGCGTGCGGGGAGGTCCGGTAGTCCGTGCGGCCCGCGCCCCAGAGGCGCCCTGGCCGCACGATCGTCCAGTCGAGCGTGCTGCTCCGGACGATGCTCTCCATGCGCCCCATGTCCCGGTGCACGCCGAGCATCCGCGCCTGGAAGACGCGGCGGTGCGCCTCCCTGCGCGACAGCGCCCTGGTGGATCTCGCGGCCCGGTCGAGGCCCGCGGAGCTGACGCACACCAGGCGCCGCATCCCGTGCGCGGTCATGGAGTTGACGATGTTGCCGGCGCTCTCCGAGTAGACGGTGACGGGTCTCCTGGTCGGGGGTACGCCGATGACCGAGACGACCGCGTCATGGCCCGCCACGACCCAGTCCAACGCTTCCGCGTCCCGCACGTCGACCTCGGCCACCTGCAGTTCCCGGTCGAAGAACGGGAACTCCCGGGGCCGCCGGGCGATGGCCGTCACCGAGTGGCCCGCCGCAACGGCCATCGCGACGACCAGACGTCCAGTGGCTCCGTTGGCGCCGAGCACCACGAGCTTCACACTCTCCTCCTCCTGCCCGAACACTGTTCCAGTGCCGGTACAACGCTCGATCACATAGATCAACGTACTACCATGGCCGGGCAGAGAGCACGAGAGCCGGAAAGGCTGGTGGCATCGTCGTGAACAAGCCACGGGGGAACAATTCGACCGGTGCGGACGTCGCGAGCAGCGTCTGGCTGCGCCCGCCGGTCCCGCGCTCGGTGCCGCCGCTGACCCTGGAGCGCATCACCGAGGGGGCGGTCGCGCTCCTCGACGAGGAGGGCATGGACCGGTTGACCATGCGTCACCTCGCAGAGCGTCTCGGCGTCGGCACCACGACGCTGTATTGGCACATCAAGACCAAGGGTGACGTGATCGACCTCGCGATCGATGCCATCTTTGGCGAGACATCGCTGCCCGACAACGACTCCGGGGACTGGCGCGAGGACATCGTCGCGCTCCTGACCGACTGCCGGTCCATGCTCCTGCGCCACCCCTGGTCGGCGGCCCTGCCGCTGCGTCAACGGCCCGCGATCGGACCGAACTTCCTCGCCTGGATGGAGTTCCTGCAGGCCTCCCTGGTGCGCGTCGGCTTCCGGGGCAAGGCGGTCACGGCCGCGTGCTGGCTGCTCTACAGCCACCTCCAGGGATCCACCGCCAGTCAGTCGAGCCTGTGCTGGTCCGACAGCGAACGGGTCGCGGCCCAGGAGCAGTTGCGTCGGCACCGCGACTCCTATCCGACGCTGGCGGGCCACGAGTACCTGCTCGACGACGACTGGGAGCAGAACTTCCACCTCGGTCTGCGGTATGCCCTCGACGGGCTCCAGGCGCAGATCGACCGCACTCCATGATCAGCTGAAATTGATCGCTCGGCGGCCCCCCACCTGACAGATCCGTAAAGTTCCGCTGGACCGTGGCGCGAGCGCCGACTGTTCTGATGTGTGACATCAGGACGACTACGGAGCAGATCATGATCACATGTGGTGCGGTCACCGGGAGTCCCGGCATCCTCGGCACGGGCTCCTATGTGCCGAGCCGTGTCATCGACAACAAGGACATCAGCGACCTGATCGGGGTGTCCGAGGAGGCGATCTGGCGCAAGACGATGATCCGCGAACGGCGTTGGGCCAAGCCGGAGGAGGCGACATCGGACCTCGCCGTCGCCGCCGCCCGGCAGGCTCTCGAGCAGGCCGGCATCAGCGCATCCGAGCTGGGTGCCGTCGTCGTGGCCACCTCCACGCCCGACTACCCGCAGCCGCCGACGGCGTCCGTGGTCGCGGACGAGCTCGGGGCCGGGCACGGAACCGCGGCCTTTGACGTCAACACCGTGTGCAGCGGCTTCACTTTCGCGCTGTCGGTGACCGAACGGCTGATGGCGGGCGCCGACGAGGGCTACGCGGTGGTCGTCGGTGCCGACGTCTACTCACGGATCCTCGACCCCAACGACCGGCGCACCGTCCTGCTGTTCGGCGACGGAGCGGGCGCCGTCGTTCTGGGCCCGGGCGCCCCTGCCCGGCTGCTCTCAACGCGCCTCGACGGCTTCGGCGCGGCACGTGAGCTCATCCAGGTCCGCGCCGGGGGGAGCCGCCTGCCGACGACGGAGGAGACGCTGCGCGAGGGGCTGCACCACTTCACGATGGACGGGCGCGGCGTGACCGAGTTCATCGACAGCGTGGTGGTTCCCGGCATCCAGAAGTTCCTCGCGGACAACGGCGTACACCCCGGCGACATAGCGCACTTCGTGCCGCACCAGGCCAACGGCCGGATCATGGAATCGCTCGCCCGGCGTCTGGACATCCCCGAGGAGCGGGTGGCAAGCACCGTCACCCGGTACGCCAACACCGGTGCCGCGTCGGTGCCCATCACCCTGGACCACCTCAGCCGCTCGGGCGCCGTGGCGTCCGGCGACCTGGTGCTCCTCGCGGCGTTCGGCGGGGGCATGTCGATGGGGCTGAACCTGATCTCGTACTGAGCGTACGAGATCAGCGCTTGTTGCCGATGTGCAGGGCTTCCTTCACGAAGACACTGGCGTAACTGGGCACGCCACGCGTGGTGATGACCTCGACGATCTCGCCGGCGTCGCGGTGGTCGACCGCCGAGCGCACCAGCGCGTCCGCGAGGTCCTTGCGGGCGGTGAACCGGCCCGGCGTGCGCGGCTTGCCGACGATGTACTCGGTCGGGTCCGTGGTGTCGAAGAGGCCGGCGGGGCGGATGATCGTCCAGTCGAGGCCGCTGGCGCGCACGAGGTCCTCCATGCGGCCCATGTCCTCGTAGAGGGTGCGGCCCATCTTCAGGAGCATGGGCGCGATCACTTTGCGGAAGGTGAAGGACTCGCCCGGCGCGTGCTCGGGGGTGACGCCGATCGAGCTGACGCAGACGAGGCGCCGGACGCCGTGGAAGTCCATGGCCTTGATCATGTTCGTCATGCCGTCGGAATAGACGGTCACGGGCTCTTTCGTGTACGGAAGCCCGAGCGCGGAGACGACGGCGTCCTGCCCGGCCACCAGACGGTCCACCGCCGCGGCGTCGTGGACGTCCGCGCCCGCGACCTCCAACCGGGCGTCGCTCAGCGGGAATGCGTCGGGGCGGCGAGTGACGGCCGTGACGGTGTGCCCTTCGGTGAGTGCCTGTTCTGTGGCCAGTCTGCCGGTCGGGCCGTTGGCGCCGAAGATGACCAGCTTCACGGTTTCCTCCTGCGGAAGGCGGTGGGGGATGCCTCGCACGGACAGTGATCGATCACTCGTACAACGTTCGGGTACCAGATCAACGTACCACGCAGGGGCGGGAGTTCGCGGGAGGAAAGGGTGCGGGCATGCGTGACGACCGGCCCGTCCGGGCCGGTCGTCGTGGGGCTTTCCGCGGTCGGTGTGCCGCCGTTGCTCAGTCCATCGACAGGTGCGGGAACTTCCTGGCGAGGTCCTCGAGGCTGACGTAGTCGATGGCGGACTCCGTCTGCTTGAGCCCGATCTGGTAGGCGGTGGCGACCTCCACGACCCGCTGGGTCTGGTACTCGATCGCCTTGATGTTGTCCTCGTGCACATGGTTCGCCAGGTGCCGCGAGATGCTGCATGTGCCGTACGGCGAGCCGTTGTGCTCCGAGCCCAGGATCTCCACGCTCGATCCGTTCGGCACGATGAGCGAACCCCAGTGGCACAGCGCGTTGTGCACGGCGAGGATCGCCGTCTGCGCGCCCGCGTGCGCCGCGGACCCCGATGCGAACACGGTGACGGCCTTGTTCACCAGCATGCCGGGGATGGCGACCGGGCCCGAGTGGTCGATGAAGTTCATCAACTGCGGGGCCGGAAGGCCGAAGTGGACCGGGGTGCCGATCATGATGGCGTCAGCCCACAGCAGGTCCTCCAGCGTGGCCACCGGGATGTCGGCGGTCGCGGTCTCCAGGTCGTTGTACGCGTCGTTGTCCAGCACCATCGGGTCCGGAAGCTCGCCGAACTTGAGCAACTTCGGCTCGGCGCCCGCCTTCTCGGCCGCAGCGGCGGCCGCGGCCGCCAGCTGGAAGACGTTGCCGCTCCGGGAATGGAAGATGATGGCTACCTTGGTCACGGGTACTCCTCGCCACTCGTCTTTTCGATCACCAGGGCATGATCGGTATGTGCGGCATCATGAGTTCCGCGCGACGGGTGTGCATAGCCGGAGGCCGCACACTTCGTCAGGTGTGCAATGCGATCCTCACGATGACGACGGCGACCTGACAAACTGGCGGGTGCCGAGTTGAGCGGCCTCCCGTGCTGCCAGTGTGCTGTCGGCCATGGTGAATTCAACCGATCAGGCGACCGACCTTCCGGCCGGCCTTCCGACGGAACTTCCGACGGAACTTCCGACGGACCTCATGCAACTCCCCGGTGCATTCGCGGAGGCATTCAACGCCGGCAATCTCGAGATCCTGCGGATGCTTTTCGACCCGCAGGCCATGCGCGTCCTTTCCCCCGGTAAATTCCAGGCCGGCGACGAACTCTGGGACACGGGCGAGGAGACGCTCGCCCACCGCCTTCCCATCAGCCTGAAGGTGCGGCACGCCTACACGGTCGGCGACACGGCCCTGATGATCATCGACTATGTGCACGAGGGCACAGGCCCCGACGGCAAGCACGTCCGGATCGAGGGCACGGCCGCCGACATCGCACGACGTGGCGCCGACGGAGTCTGGCGCTGCTTGATCAGCAACCCGTCCGGCACGAGCAAGGCCTGAGGGCCGGGCATGCGGGACGACACTCAGGCACCCACCGGGAAGCCGTGGCGGCGCGCCATCGACGTACACCACCACATCCTCCCGGACTTCTACCACGATGAACTCACGGCCATGGGAATTCCGGTCGTGCTGCCCGGAATCGACAAGCCGACGTGGGATGTCGATGCCAGCCTCACCATGATGGACCGCCATGGAATTCGGTCCGCCGTGGTGAGCGTCTGGCCGGGAGTTCCGGGCCATCTCGAGGCCAAACCGGCCGCGGAATTCGCGCGCCGCGTCAATGAATACCTCGCCGGTCTGGTCGCCGACCATCCCGGCAGGTTCGGCGCATTTGCCGTGCTTCCCTTTCCGTACATGGACGTGGCGCTCGAGGAGTTCACGTACGCCGCCGATGTGCTCGGCCTCGACGGTGTGGGCCTGGTCAGCAACTACGGCGGTCAGTACGTCGGGGACCCCGCGATGGACCCGCTCTTCGAGGAGGCGGCGCGCCGGAAGAAGCCGCTGTTCGTCCATCCCACGCTGCCGCCGGCCGGCGCCCGGCCGCTGCCGGACCTGCCGGCACCGTGGTACGAGTTCCCCTTCGAGACGGTCCGGGTCGCCGCCCAACTCCTGTACAACCAGACGCTCGAGAGGTACCCGGATCTCGCGGTGATCCTGCCGCACGGCGGGGGCGGCGTCCCCTCCTACGCGGGACGGCTCGCCTCCGGAGGGCTCATCAGCCCGGCGCTCGCCGAGCGGCTGCCCGAGGACCCCATGCGCTCGCTGCAGCGGCTGTACGTCGACATCGCGATGACCGGTGACGCACACGCCCTGGCGGCCCTGCGTTCGTTCGCCCCCGCGAGCCGGATCCTGGTCGGCTCCGACTTCCCGCTCATGCCCGAGGCGTACACCCTCGGCACCGGCCACGGTGTGCTGGCGCACGGGAAGTTCGACGCCGAGGAGCGGCTCCTTCTCGACCACCGAAACGCCGAGGGACTCTTCCCGAGGCTCAGCGGAAAGGAAGCGTGAGACATCGTGCTCGACGAGCGGACCGTATCGGCCTATCTGGACCGCATTTCCGCCGACGCCCCCAAGCGTCTCGACGCCGCCGCACTGCGCCATCTGCACGAACGCCATGTGCTCTCGGTGCCGTTCGACAGCCTCGACTACCACTCGGGCGCCGACATCTACCTGGACGAGCGGGTCATCGACAAGATCGTGCACCAGCGCCGCGGCGGCGGGTGCTACGAGATCAACGCCGGCTTCTACCTGCTCCTCCAGGGGCTCGGCTTCGATGTGACGGTGCATCAGGGGCGGATCCGCTTCGGCAGGTTCTCCACACCGCCGTACCACCACATGATGATGACCATCGCCATCGACGGCGTCCGGTGGATCGCGGACATCGGTTTCGGCAAGGGAAACCGGCACCCCATCCTCGTCGACTCCGACGACCTCTGGGACGACCCGCACGGTGTGTTCTCCACCGAGCGCAAGGACCACCGCAGCGTCGAGGTGCTGCGCAACGGCGTCCCCCAGTACGTGTTCTACGAGGAGCCCGCCGACCTGAGCGACTTCGCCCAGACGATGTGGTGGTACCGGACCTGCCCCGGCTCCCCGTTCCTGCAGAACATCTTCTGCTCGCTGCCCCTGGAGAACGGCTGGGTCAGCCTGCGGGACGACGAGTTGACCCTCACCACGGGCGAGGAGAAGACCACGGAGAAGCTCCCCGACGACGCAGCCGTCGTGGCCGCCTACGCGAAGTGGTTCGGCATCGAGATGGACGAACGGCCCGTGCCGGGACCGCACACCAACAACAAGCTCCGCTTCTCCTTCGAGCAGGACTGACGCAGGACTGACGCACCCACTTCGCCCAAGGGAATCGCCATGCTGGACGAATCGACGACGACCGCCTACCTGGAGCGCATCTCGGCCAGGCGCCCGGACCGCCCCGACCTGGACTCACTGCGCCACCTCCATGAACGCCATGTGCTGTCCGTGCCGTTCGAGAGCCTCGACTACCAACTCGGCCGAGAGGTCCACTACAAGGACAAGCGAGTCGTCGACAAGATCGTGCACCAGCGCCGCGGCGGAGGCTGCGGCGAGATCAACACGTCGTTCTTCTATCTCCTGGAGACCCTCGGCTACTCGGTGCGGCTGCACCACGGGCGGGTCTGGATCGGCGGCGAGCTCAAGGCCCCGTACAACCACCTCCTCGTCTCGGCGGAGATCGACGGCCGGCGCTGGATCGTCGACACCGGATTCGGCAAGGGCAGCAGGTACCCCCTGGCCATGGACACCGCCGACGCGCAGCCCGATCCGCACGGCGAGTTCTCCCTCCGTGCCGTCGACGACCGCTCGACCGACGTGCTGTGCAACGGAAAGCCGCTGTACCGCTTCTACGACGACCCGGTGACCCTCTCGGACTTCGACCAGGTCATCTGGTGGTACCGGACAAGCCCCGACTCCCTGCTCCTGCAGAACATGTTCTGCCAGCTTCCCCTCGACGACGGCTGGGTCCTCCTGAAGGACGACGTCCTCTCGATCACCAGGGGCAAGGAGACGACGACCGAGAAGCTCGCCGACGACGCCGCCGTCCTCGCCGCCTACGAGGAGTGGTTCGGCATCAGCTTCGACGAGCGGCCCACACCGAGCCCCCATCGCAGTTCCTCCGTACGCATGGCGTTCGAGGAGAAGTAGGTGCCGCGGCACCGCAGCACCGGAATTGGAGGTCGTCATGCCCAAATGGGAACTCACGCCGGTCAGTCCGCGCAGTGTCGCCCTGGCACTGCCCGAACGGGTGGTCACCAACAAGGAGTTGTGCGCTTCGCTCGACACCACGCCCGAGTGGATCGAGGAGAAGACGGGAATCAAGGAGCGCCGCTTCCTCGACCCCGAGGAGACCGTGGCCGACCTCGCGGTCGAGGCCGCTGAGAAGGCGCTGGCCACGGCCAGTGTGCAGGCCGCCGCGATCGATGTGCTCGTCGTGGCGTGCACGACGCCGGACTGGGTCATGCCCTCGCTCGGGGTGACCATCGCCGAGCGCCTCGGGATAGCGACTCCGCGCATCGTCGACCTCACCCAGCACGCCTGCGCGTCCACCGTGTACGGGATGTACATGGCCGCGAACCTGCTGCAGGAACCGGGCCTGGAGACGGCGTTGATCGTCTGCGCCGAGCGCGGCTCCGGCGGCACCGACCCGCAGGACCGCGTCACGCGCATCTTCTTCGGCGACGCCGCGGGGGCCGCCGTGCTGCGCAAGTCGGAAAGCCGTGACGGCCTGCTCAGCTACGACCTGGGCAACACCTACTCGGACGCCGTCCGGATGGCCACGCCCTGGCGCCTGAACCAGGAGGTGCCGGGATCCCCGACCCCGACACCGCTGACGCCGTATCTGCACATGGACGGCAGCGTGGTGCTTCGGGAGGCGATGACCCGGCTCCCGAAGTCCCTGAACGAGACGCTGTCTTCGGCCGGCGTCACGGTCGACGACGTGAACGGCTTCGCCCTGCACCAGGCGAGCGCCAAGCTGGTGCGGCAGATCGCGCGCACCGTCGGCGCCGACCTCAAGCGTGTCCCCATCACCGCGGACACGTTGGCCAACACGGCATCGGTCTCGCCGCTGACCTCGCTCTGGCGGGTGGCCCACGACGGCCTCGCCCGGCAGGGGGACCTGCTCGCCATCGGGGCGATCGGCGCCGGATTCCTCTACGGCGCGCTCTGCTTCCGCCTGCCCGAGGACCTGCTCGCCGCCGAGCTGTCCTGATGGCGGCCCGGCCCGGCCGGCACCACCGGGGCGCCGGCCGGGCCGGGGGCGGCAGGCCGTCGCGCGCCCACTCTCACCCGGCTCGCTCGAAGGGATGGACCGCATGAGGTTCTTCGTACGTCGCTGCGTCAAGGCGGCCTGGCGCAGCCTGGTGGCCTACGGCGCCACACAGATGGTGCCGCCGATCCACTGCCCCGGCCTGATCCTGCCCCCGCCGCTGAGCCCGCCGCCCGCGGGCGGCCCCGAACGGCTGGTCCCCGACGTGCCGTTGACCGACGTCGAGCGGTCCCTGGCCCAGGAACTCACACCGCCGACCGGCCGCCGTGCGGCGCCCTCGTGATGTCAGGCGGCTTGCTTCACGTGGCGGACCAGCCACATCAGCAGGGCGTCCAGGTCGGCGGCGGCCGAGAGGACCCGGTCGACCGCCTCGGGGGTGTGCAGCCACTCCTCGCAGCCGAGGGGACGGGCGGCGATCACCGAACGGTGGCGCAGCAGGTTCGTACGGGGAGTGGTTCGTCGGATAGCCGCGTGGGGGCGTTCAGGCGCCCTGGATCCGCAGGCCGTCCAGGGCGAACCGGAGACCGATCTCGATCTTGCGGCCGAGCCGGATCACCGCGCTCTGGTGCTGCCACCACCAGGAGTCGGTGCGGTAGTGCCAGACGGAGAAGTCCTCGTACCGGGGGTCGGCGTCCGCGACCTCATTGAGCAGGGCGATCATCGGCTGCCGGACCAGGCGTTCGCGGTCCGCGCGACAGCGCTCGCGGGTCGCGTGGCTCGGTTCGCCCTGGAGCCGGCCCGCACGCTGATGTGCACTATGCATATGACATGCATCATGCATACGCCGAGTACGATGCATCATGTGCGGCAGGGCCGGTGAGGGCAGCCCTGCCCTGTAAAGCGCCGGGAGTCGGAGGATGCCTCACATGGAAAAGCCCGTTGGCCGGGTCGAGTTCGAGACCATGCTGCTCGGGCGGCACTCGCACCTGTACAACCCCCGGACGCGCGCCACCGGCGGGCGCCTCGACCGCAGTGCGTACGTCGTGCTCAGCCGCATCCAGATGGACGGCCCGATGTCCATCGGCCAGCTCAGCGATGCCTTCGGCCTCGACGCATCCACCCTCAACCGGCAGACCGCGGCCATGCTGCGCGCCGGACTCGTCGAGCGCATCCCCGACCCCGACGGCGGCCTGGCCCGCAAGTTCCGCATCTCCGCCGAGGGCGAGCACCAACTCGACGCCGACCGCGCCGATTACACCGGAGGCCTGGAGAAGGTGTTCAGCGACTGGGCGCCGGAGGACGTGGCGGCCTTCGCCGACTACCTACAGCGCTTCAACGGCGACATCGAGCGGCTCGAAGGGCACCCCTGGCCGCGCCCTTGAGCCGGGAGTTTCCTACTTCTTGAGGGTCTCCATCGCCGTGCGCGTGTCGGTCTCCAGCATCTTCCGGACCTCGGTCTCCGTCGGCTGGGTGGCCTTGTCGTCCGGGGCACCGTAGGAGCTCCAGTGCATCTGGATCGTGAACCAGCCCTCGCGCACGGCGAGCGTCATGCTGGTGAGGGAGTCCTTGTCCGTGCCGCTCTTCTCGGTCACCAGGTACGCCTCGTCGCCGATGCCGCTCACGGCCTTCGTCGTGTAGCCGTACGTCTTCTGCGACTGGTCCTCGAACGCCTTCCACTCCGATGCGAACTCGCCCGCCGGGTCGGTCGCCTTGTGCCACCGGGCGGTGGAGTAGACGTACGTGCTCGCGTACGAGTCGGCGTCCGCCTCCGGGTCCTTGAGCTTGTGGCTGCAGTAGCTCTGGTCGAGCCCCTTCTGCCGGGAGCCGTAGTGCGTGGTCGCGGTGGAGTCCGTGTCGAGCTCGTACTCCTTCTGGAACGCCTTGAGCTTCGTGGCGTCGCAGAGGTTCTTCGTGTACTGGTGACCGGCGAAGTCCGCATCGCCGCCGCCCGAGCCGAGGTTGCCGGTGGCGAAGAGCGCCCCCGCCCACAGCGCCGACGCCACGACGACGCCCCCGAGCCCCCAGACCCACCCCGGCGTCGGTCTGCGCGGACCGGCCGGAGACGCCGGCGGGCCGCCCACGGGAGCCGGCGGCTGGCCATAGGGGCCCGGCTGCTGGGCGTACGGGCCTGGCTGCTGGCCGTAGGGCTGAGGCGACACCGCGCCCGGAGGCTGCTGGTACGGGTTCGGGTTCGGCTGGTACGGGCCCGGCTGCGGCGGGTTCGGTATCGACATAAGCGGCAATGTACAGCGGCCGGGCGGCCCTTCAAGACCGCCGGCCGCGGGCGCCGGAGCCCGGACGACCTGCGGCGGCACCTCTCAAGTAAGGTCACCCTTATCGACTCCTGGAGGCCTCCCCATGCCGCTGACCGCTCCCCCCGACGGGACCACCCGCCGGCCGCCCCGCATCGCACGTCCGCGGCCCGTCGAGCGCGCGTCCAGTGCCTGGGTGGAGCGGGCCGTGGAGCGGGGCGACTTCTGGGGAGCCGTGCGGGCGGCGGGCGGGGCGCCGATCGTCGAGCCCGATCCACAGGGCCATGCCGACCACCGCGTGGTGACCTTCCTCTGGCGGGGGAGCGAGGCGACGCGCGCAGTCCTCGTGCTGCCGAACAAGATCGTCGATCCGCGTGACCTCCCGCGCAATCTGATGGAGCGCGTACCGGGCACCGACATCTGGCACTGGTCGATCCGGATGCGCGCCGACTGGCGGGCCACGTACTCCCTCTGCGTGGACGAGGGCGGAGGGCCGCGGGAGCCGGGCGAGTACTGGGCCTGGCTGCGCGCCCTGCAGCAGGGCGACCCGCTGAACTCCCGGACCCTGACCCGGCGTTGGGGCGGCGATCCGGTCCCGTACGTCGAGCTGCCGGGCGCCCCGCGCGGCGACGACTGGCAGCGGCGCGATGGCGTCGCGCGCGGCACCGTGAGCACCCACACCGTCCGCAGCGAGCTGCTCGGCAACGAGCGCCCTGTGCATGTGTACGAGCCGCCGGGCGGCGGCGATGATCTGCCCGTTCTCGTCCTGACGGACGGCGAGATGTGGCAGCCGGGCCTCGATGTCGCCGCGCTCCTGGACAACCTCATCGCGGACGGCCGCATCCCGCCGCTGGTCGCGCTGCTTCCCGAGTCCCTGGACTCGGACCTGCGCTGGGCCGAACTCGCCTGCAACGAACGCTTCGTCGGGTTCCTCGAGCGCGAACTGCTGCCCTGGGCGGCCGGGCGCCTTCCGCTGACCGACGACCCGGCGCGCACCGTCGTCGCGGGCCAGAGCCTCGGCGGCCTCACCGCCGCCTACGCGGCCGTCGCCGCGCCGGGACGCTTCGGCCGGGTCCTCGCCCAGTCCGGGTCCTTCTGGTGGCCCGACGGCCCCGACCTCGACAGCTCCGAGTGGCTGACCGGCCGCATCGCCGCGAGCGAGCGGCTGCCCGTCCGGTTCTGGCTCTCGGCCGGTGAGCAGGAGTGGGTGGCACTCCCTGCCGTGCGCAGGCTGCGCGACACCCTGCGGGAGAAGGGGTACGACGACGCCGTGTACCGCGAGTACAACGGCGGGCACGACTACCTGTGCTGGCGCACCGAGTTGGCGGACGGGCTCGTGGGTCTTCTGGGTGCTCAGGCGGCGACCGCGACCGCCGCCGCGTAGCCCTCGGGGACGGTGGCCACGTCCTTCACCGTCCAGCCAGGCACCGGCGTCGGCGCGGGCCCCGTCCCCACAAGGAGTGCCGTCAATCCGTCACCGGCGAGACCCGCACCCGTTCCCTTGAGGCACGCCTCCTTGCGGGTCCAGCAGCGGGCGAAGGCGAGCGGCCGCTCCGGGGCCGGGAGCGCGGCCAGTTCGGCCCGCTCCCGGGGGTGCAGGGATGCCGCCACGTCGTCCACCGTGCTCGCCGCGGGCAGCAGCTCGATGTCGACGCCGACCGGGCGGTCCGCGAACGCGAGCAGGGCGAGGCCGCCCGTGTGCGACAGCGAGAAGTGCGGGCCCGCGCCCCCGGCCACGACGGGACGGCCGTGCGGGCCGCCGCATCCGGGGCACGGCAGACGCACGAACTCCACCGCCGCCGGTTCGACCGAGAGATACCTGCCGAGGTGCTGCCGCAGCGCGGTGTGCGCCGCGACGTACACCTCACGGTCCGCGGGGCGCCGCAACGCCGCCGCCCGGCGCCGCTCCTCGGCGTCGAGTACATCGAGGGCATCGAGTACGGAGACGTCGGTGTCCGGGAGCGGGGCCGGGCGTACGAGGTGGAGATCCGTCACGCGGGCGGATCCTGGAGGTGGGCCACGCAACGGCCGTACGGCTCGGGGCCGTACACCGTCCGCCATCCCTCGGGGGCCGGCCGGAACGCAGGCCACAGGGAGTGCTCGCCGAGCGCGTTCTCCAGGACCAGATGCGTCGGCTCGGCGGCGTCGTCGGGACCGGCCGCGTCGAAGGGGCCGGATGTGGTCGTCATGCGTGATCCAGCTCCTTGAGGCGGGTGGCGAGGACGGCGCAGATCTCGTCGAGACGCCGCGGCTGGGTCAACTCCGGGTGCAGACAGTCCACATCGTGGTTGTCGATCTCACCACTGATGTACGGCCCCCATGCCTCGCGCGTCAGCCAGTCCTCGGCGCGCGGCGCGGACGCCGTGAAGAACAGCGCGTCTCCGTCGAAGGCCCGGTGGTCGTGCTCGCGCATCAGGCGCGCGTTGTTGACCACGATGTCGATCACCGCGGTGAGCGTCCGGTCGGGAAGACCGGCCAGGGCGCTGCCCTCGCGGTGCAGCGTGGCGAGGACGTCGTCGCGGGTCAGCTCGTCCGTCCGGTCGTAACCGGCCATCCGGAGCAGCGCCGTCAGGGCGTCCGCCTCGGCCGGGACCGCCGAGTCGCGCCACTGGTCCGACGGATAGGCGTCGAGCAGAGCGAGCAACTCGACCTGCTCGCCCGCCTCTTGGAGCTGGACGGCGACGGTGTGCGCCAGGACGCCGCCCACCGACCAGCCGAGCAGCCGGTAGGGGCCCTGCGGCTGCACGCCGCGCAGGGCGTCCACGTACTCGGCCGCCATCTCCTCCATCGAGGACGGGAGTTGTCCCTCGCCGTGCAGTCCGTGCGCCTGCAGCCCGTACACCGGCTGGCCCGGATCGAGCCGCGAGAGCAGACCCGAGTAGCACCAGCTGATGCCGCCCGCGGGGTGGAACGCGAACAGCGGGGTGCGGTCGCCGCCCGCGCGCAGCGGGAGCAGCACGTCCAGGGCGTGATCGGCCTCGCCGCCGTCCGCGTCCAGGAGGGCGGCGAGCGCCGCCGGGGTCTGCGCCTGGAAGAGCGTGCCGATGGTGAGCTCGGTGCCCAGCGTGTCGCGGACCCTGGCGACGAGCCGGGCCGCGAGCAGCGAGGTGCCGCCAAGGTCGAAGAACACGTCGTCCACGCCCAGTTGGGGCACGCCGAGGATCTCCGCGAAAAGCCGGGTGAGGGTCTCCTCGCGGTGGCCGCTCGGCACCCGGCCGCCATCGGCGGACCCCTCGAAGGCGGGGGCGGGCAGCGCGCGCCGGTCCAGCTTGCCGTTCGGGCTGAGCGGGAAGTCGTCGAGGACCACGATCGCGCCCGGCACCATGTAGTCCGGCAGCGTCCGGGCGAGACGGATGCGCAGCGCCTCGGGGTCGGGGACTCCGGACCCGTCGGCCGTGACGTACCCGACGAGCCGCTGGTCGCCGGGACGGTCCTCGCGGACCAGGACACTGGCCGCGCTCACCGCCGGATCACCGGCCAACTCGGCCTCGATCTCGCCCAGTTCGATGCGCAGGCCGCGCAGCTTCACCTGGTGGTCGGTGCGGCCCAGGTACTCGATCTCGCCGTGCTCCGTCCAGCGCGCCAGGTCGCCCGTGCGGTACATACGGGTGCCTGCCGGGCCGTAGGGGTCGGCGACGAAACGGGACGCGGTCAGCTCGGGCCGGCCCAGGTACTCAGCTGCCAGCTGGGTGCCCGCGAGGAACAACTCGCCCTGGATGCCGGGTGGGCACGGCTGGAGCGCCGCGTCCAGGACGTAAAGGCGGGTGTTCCAGACCGGCTTGCCGATCGGCACCGGGCCCGTCGCGCCGGTCGCGCACGGGTGGTACGTCACATCGACGGCCGCCTCGGTCGGACCGTACAGATTGTGCAGCGGTACGCCGTCCAGGACGCGCCCGAAGTCGCGGACCGTCTCGCGCGGCAGCGCCTCGCCGCTGCAGAAGACATGCCGCAGGCCCGAGCAGTCCGCCGCGGCGGGTTCGGACAGGAACACCTGGAGCATCGACGGCACGAAGTGGCAGACGGTGACGGCCTGTTCGCGGATCACGCGGGCCAGATACGCCGGATCCTTGTGACCGCCCGGCTCGGCGACGACCAGCGTCGCGCCGACCCGCAGCGCCCAGAAGAACTCCCACACCGACACGTCGAAACCGGACGGCGTCTTCTGCAACACCCGGTCACCCGGGGCGAGTTCGTACTCGTGCTGCATCCAGCGCAGCCGGTTGTCGATCGCCGAGTGCGGCACCACGACGCCCTTGGGGCGGCCCGTCGAGCCGGAGGTGTAGATGACGTACGCCGGATGGTGCGGGGTGAGCGCGCGCGGCGGGTCGTAGCTCCCGTACGGCGTCGTGTCCAGGCGGTCGAGGGCGACGAGCGGAACGCCGGAAGCGGGCACCCGGTCGGCGCGGTCCGCGATCACGCAGGCGGGATCGGCGTCGCCCAGCATGTACGCGAGGCGGTCCGCCGGATAGTCCGGGTCGAGCGGCAGGTAGGCGCCGCCCGCCTTGAGCACGGCGAGGAGCGTGACCACCAGGTCGAGGGAGCGGGGCACCGCCACCGCGGCGAGCGCGCCGGGCCGTACGCCGATCTCGATCAGGTGGTGGGCGAGCCGGTTCGCTCGGGCGTTCAGCTCCGCGTAGGTCAGCTCCTGGTCGCCGAAGACGAGGGCGGTGGCGTCCGGGGTGCGGACCGTCTGGGCCTCGATCGGGCCGATCAGGGTGGTGGGCGGCACCGGGCGCGCGGTGGAGTTGAACTCCTCGACGACCAGGGCGAGTTCGGAGCGGCGCGCGATGGTGTGCTCGGCGAGCGGGGCATGCGGCTCGGCCTGTGAAAGGCGCTCCAGGAGCTCCATGAACCGCGCCTGGTGGACGCCGAGTTCGTCCGGCTCGTACAGGGCCGGATTGCCGTCGTAGTCGATGCGCAGGCCGCTGCCGTCCGCGCGGTCGTAGATGTTGACCGTGAGGTCGTCGACCGGGCCCGCCGACAGGTTGTGGGCGTCGGTGCGGGCGCCCGCGAAGGTCAGGCCGTAGTCGAACGGCATCACGTTGACCAGGGGGCCGACCAGCGACCGGCCATCGCCCAGGAGGCCCAGGTCGCGGCGGATGTCCTCGTAGCGGTAGCGCTGGTGGCGGCGGGCGGCGCGGATGCCGAGCACCACCTGCCGGGTCAGCTCGGCGAACGTCGCCTGCGGGGTGACGGTGAGCCGCAGCGGCAGCACGTTCATCACCATGCCGGGCACACGAAGCGCCACCGAACCCATCCGGCCCATCATCGGCAGGCCAAGGACCACCTCGGCGGAGCCGGTGGCCCGCGAGACGTACAGCGCCTGCGCGGCGACGAGCACCTCCGGCCACGTCGCCCGCATCGAGGTCCCCAACTCCCGCAGCCGCGCGGTCGCTTCGGGGGACAGGTGGGCGGTGCGGCGGTGGAAGGTGCGGGACGGCAGGGCGGTGCGCCCGGCCAGGTTCGGCGCGTCGGGGCGGTCGCAGAAGGCCTCGCCCCAGTGCCTGCGGTCCTTGTCGTACGTCTCGGAAGCGCGGTAGGCGGTGTCCTCGGCGACCAGGTCCGCGAGCCGCCCGAAGGGGCTGCTCGCCGGGGTCTCGCCCGCGGCGAGCGCGGTGTAGACGTCGGCGGTGCGGCGGGCGAGCAGCGAGTAGCCGAAGCCGTCCATCACGATGTGGTGCACCCGCTGGTACCACAGCCACCGCTCGTCGCCCACGCGGAACAGCGCGTGCGCGAACAGCGGCCCCGCCGCCAGGTCGAACGGCGTGGCGAGATCCTCACGCATCCACGCCCGCGCCTCGGCGTCCGGGTCCGCGGCGGCGCGCAGATCGCGCACCTTCAGCGGCAGCGTGGGGTCGGTGACCTCCAACTGGGCAGGCCCTTCGGCCCCTTCGATGATCCGTACGCGCAGGGCGTCGGCCTCGGACACGACCTGACGCAGCGCCTGAGCGAACAGCGCCGGGTCGATCGGCCCGTGGATCTCCAGACACTCGGCGGTGTTCTGGGCCGGGCTCCCGGGATCGAGGGCCTGGGCGAACCACATGCCCGACTGGGCAGCGGTGAGTCTCATGCCGAGGCTCCAAGAATCGGCGCCCAGGCCTCGATCGCGGGCTGCTCGGCCAAGTCGACGAAGGTGGCGGTGATCTCGTGCTCGCGGCGCCAGCGCTCGATGAGCGCCATGATGCGTACGGAGTCGAGGCCGTAGTCGACCAGGTTCTCGTCGACGGGTATGTCGGCCGGGTCCTCGCCGAGCACGTCCGCGACGTCGGCCCGGATGGTTTCCACGCTGAGCGCCATGTCAGATCCCCTTCAGAACCGCGTCGGTGGTGGTGACGACCGCGCAGCGGCCCGCCGCGTAGCGCAGCGCCATGTCGTGGTCCTCACGGGAGAAGTCGGCCACGGCGTCCGCGACGACGAACGCCTGCACGTCCCGCATCCACGCGTCGCAGGCCGTCATCAGGACGCCGATGTGCGCGTACACGCCGACGATCACGATCTGGTCCCGGCCCGCATCGCGCATCCGCTCCTCGAGGTCGGTGCGGACGTACGCGCTGTACTTCCACTTCGTGATCACTGTGTCGCCGGGCTCCGGCGCGACCGGGCCCGCGATCGCCTTCGCGTGCTCGTCGTCCGGAAGGCCAGGGCCCCAGAAGTCCTGCTGGAGACCCCGCTCTTCGGGCGACTGGCCGCCCGGCTGCGCCGAGTACAGGACGGGCATGCCGGCCGCGCGCGCCGCCTTCGCCAACTCGCCGACGTTGGTGAGGAGTTCGGTGGTCGGCGAGGTGTCGGGGGTGTACGCGGTCAGGAAGTGGTTCTGCAGGTCGTGGACGAGCAGCACCGCCCGCCGCGGGTCCACGGTCCACGCGACGCGGTTGTCGGGCAGCTCGTCGGATGCGGGCATCGGATACGGCGTGACGGCGGGGAGCGCCATGGTCGGTGGCCTTTCGGTGAAGCTCAGGAATGCTGGGTGGATCGGGGTGCTCCGTGCAGGGATCAGCTGTCCGGGGTCGCGGCGCTCGTCCGCTGGTCCTTCTTGCTGACCTTGCCGATGCCGGTCTGCGGGAAGGCGGTCACGAACTCGACCCGGTCGGGCACCTTGTACGCGGCGAGCCCCCGCTCGCGCACGAACTTCTTGATGGTGACCGGCTTGAGCGGTTCGGCGTCCGCGCGCGGGATGACATAGGCGAGGGTCCGCTCGCCCAGGTACTCGTCGGGGACGGCGACGACCGACACGTCGTGGACGTGCGGATGGCCGAGGATGATGTTCTCGACCTCCTCCGGCGCGATCTTCTCGCCGCCCCGGTTGATCTGGTCCTTCGCCCGGCCCTCGACCACCAGGTGGCCGGTGGGCGTGCGCCTGACGATGTCGCCCGTGCGGTAGAAGCCGTCGGCGGTGAACGAGCGGGCGTTGTGCTCGGGGGCGCGCCAGTAGCCGCGGATGGTGTACGGGCCGCGGGTCAGCAGATGGCCGGACTCGCCGTCGGGCACGTCCTGGTCGGAGTCGTCGACGACGCGGATCTCGTCGGCGGGGGAGATCGGCCGCCCCTGCGTGGTGACGATCGTCTCGGCCGGGTCGTCCAGGCGCGTGTAGTTGACAAGGCCCTCGGCCATTCCGAAGACCTGCTGCAGGGTGCAGCCGAGCGCGGGGGTGACCCGGCGGGCCGCCGCCTCGCTGAACTTCGCGCCGCCCACGAGCAGGACGTCGAGGCTGGAGATGTCGTACGCGGTGGTGCGTCCCGCGTCGGTCCACACCAGGGCGAGCGGCGGGACGAGACCGGTGATGGTCACCTTCTCCCGCTCGATGACCGGGAACGCGGTGTCCGGGTCGGGCTGCGGGCACATCACTACGCGGCCGCCCGCGTACAGCAGTCCCAGTGAACCCGGCGACGAGAGCGGGAAGTTGTGCGCGGCGGGCAGCGCGACCAGGTAGACGGACTCCTCGGTCACCCCGCAGAGTTCGTTGGAGCCCCACAGCGAGTACATGTAGTCGTCGTGGGTGCGGGGGATCAGCTTGGGCACGCCGGTGCTGCCGCCGGACAGCTGGAGGAAGGCGAGGTCGGACGGCGCGGGTCCGTCGATCTCCACCGGCTCGCACGGCACGTCGGACAGGGCCGTGTGCGCGGTGTCCTCACCGGGATCGCCCACCACGAACACGTCGCGCAGCGTGGGCACTTCGGCGCGGACCTTCGCCGCGAGGTCGCGGTGGTCGAAGCCGCCGACCCGGTCGGGGACGACGTAGGCGACGGCCTCGGTGAACTCGCAGAAGTAGTGGATCTCCGTCTCGCGGTGCGCGGGCAGCGCGAAGACCGGCAGGGCGCCGATCCGGAAGAGCGCGAAGACCACCTCGAAGAACTCGGCGACGTTCGGGAGCTGGACGACGACCCGGTCGCCCTTGGCGATGCCACGGGCCACGAATCCCGCGGCCAACCGGTCGGCGCGGACGTCGAGTTCGCCGTACGTCCAGTTGCGGTCCCCGTCGGTGATCGCGACCCGGTCCGGGTGTGCTTCGGCCCGCTCGCGGAGCATGCCGCCGAAGGTCTCGCCGCGCCAGTAACCGGCGGCGCGGTACCGCTCGGCGAACTCGTCGGGGATGCGCGGCGCGTCCACGCCACTGTGTGCCGTCGTCATCGGTCGACCCCCACCGCGTCCAGGAACGTACGGAACTTGGCGCCCGTCTCGGCCCGTTCGGCCTCGGGCGAGGAGTCGGCGACGACGCCCGCGCCCGCGAACAGCCGCAGCCGGCCGGTGCCGTCCGCGAGCTCTTCCGCCTCCGCGCAGCGGATCGTGACGACCCACTCGCCGTCACCCTGCGCGTCGCTCCATCCGACCATGCCGGTGTAGTGGCCGCGGTCGAAAGGCTCCAACTCGCCGATCACGCCGCGGGCGTGGCCGGTCGGGGTGCCGCAGACGGCCGGGGTCGGGTGCAGGGCGCAGGCCAGCTCAAGGGCGGAGGCGGCCGGGTCGGCGAGCTCGCCGGTGACGGTCGTCGACAGATGCCACATGGTCGCCGTGCGCACCAGCGTGGGCCGCTCGGGGACCTCCAGGTCGGTGCAGAACGGGGCGAGGGCCTTGTGCACGGCGTCCACGACGACCGCGTGCTCGTGCAGGTCCTTCGCCGATTCGAGCAGGGCGGCCGCACGGCGCACGTCCTCGGCCAGATCGGCCGAGCGCGGCGTCGAACCGGCGAGGGGGTTCGCGGTCAGGCGGTCCCCGTGCCGGGATACGAGCAGCTCGGGGCTTGCGCCGAGGAGGGTGCGGCCGGGGCCTGTGGGCACGGCGAAGGAGTAGCCGTGCGGGTCGCGGCGGGCCAGACGCTGCAGCATCGCGGGCAGGTCGAGCGGGCCCTCGGTGTCCAGCCGCAGGGTGCGGGCGAGCACGACCTTGTCGAACTCACCGCTCTTCATGCGCCGTACGGCCGCCTCGACCGAGGCGGCGTACTCCTCGCCCGAAGGGACCTCGCGCACCTGCCAGCCGCCGGCCGTGGCGGGCGGCGGGGTGGGCAGGGCGACCAGCGGATCGGTGCGCAGGGCGGGCGCCCAGCGCACCGCTTCGGGCACGCTCAGCACGGCGGGCGCGGCCGGGTCGAAGGGGATGGAGCCCACCACGACCGGGGCCTGGTTGCCCGCGAGCCGCTGCGCCTGGAGAGTGGCGGCGACCCGCTCGGTCAACGGCCGCTCGTCGTGCGGGACTTCGGCGGCCGAGCCGTGGGCGAGGAGCGTGCGGGTGGGGGACGCGAAGAACCGGGTGTCGCCCGGCTGATAGGCGTCGAGCAGTGCGGTGGCCGCGCCGACGGCCCCGGGGGTGTGGGGGGCGGCGAGCGCTACCGCGTCATGGGCGGGTGTCACGGGTGACTCCTCGTCAAGTCTCGTCAGTCTCGTGAAAGTCTCGTCAAGTAGGGGAGGGCGGCGCGGCGTTCAGGCGCGCAGGGTGGCGCCGCCGTCCACGTACAGGTCGTGCAGGGTGATGTGCCGGGCCCGGTCGGAGACCAGGAAGGCGACGGCGTCGGCGATGTCGGCGGGGTCCGCGATCCGGCCGAGCGGAATGCCGACCCGGTACGAGGCGGAGTCGCCGTTGATGACGCGGTCGGCGGCCTCGGCGTGGTCGACCGTCCACAGCTGCCGCTGCATATCGGTGTCGGTGGAGCCGGGCGACACGACGTTGCAGCGCACGCCGTCGCGGGCGACCTCCAGGCCGAGACACTTGGTGAACATGGTGGCCGCCGCCTTGGACGCGGCGTACGCGGCCATCTGGGTGCGGGGCACCCCGGCCGCGTTCGAGCCCACCGTCACGATGGAGCCCTTGCCCCGTACGGTCATCCGGCGGGCCGCGGCGCGCGCCGTGTGGAAGACGCCGTTCGTGTTGACCGCGAAGGTCTCGGCCCAGTCGGCGTCGGAGAGTTCGACCACCGGGGCGGGGCGCAGCACGCCCGCCACATTGACGAGGATGTCCAACGGCCCTGCCGTGCGCTCGACTTCGTCGACGGCCGCGTCCACGGCGGCCGCGTCGGTGACGTCGAGGACGAGTCCTGTGATGCCCGAGCCCGCCTCCTGCAGCTTGACGTCGGGCGACCGGTCGGCGGCCACGACCCGCGCGCCGCGTTCGGCGAGCGCGCGGGCCACGGCCCTGCCGATGCCCCGGTTCGCGCCGGTGACAAGGGCGACCCGTCCGGAAAGCTCCGACTCCGCTATGCCGGAGGTCACTTGGCCATCGCCTTCTCTATGTCACCGAGGACCGAGACGGCGGCCTGCGCGCCACCGAGGCTGGTCCACTTCGAGCCGTCGATCTCGGTGACGTGGCCCTTCTTGACCGCGTCGAGCTCCTTGTACGCGGCCTTGCCCTTCAGCTCCTTGAAGAGGTCGGCGTCCGGGCCCTTGGAGGCGAGCGTGCCGATGAACAGCCAGTCGGCGTCGATCTGCTTCAGGTCCTCGTCGCTGAGCGGCGTGGAGTGGCCCTGGCCCTTGTCGTTCTGGATGCCGGGCCGCTTGAAGTCGAGGTCCTTCAGGACGTCGGAGATGAACACGCCCTGCTGCATGACGGCGGTGCCCTTGGCGGAGTAGCGGGCCACGGAGACGCTGGAGCCCGCCTTGTCGCCGAGCTTCTTCTTCAGGGCGGCGGCCTTGGTGTCGTAGTCCTTGAGGAACGCGGTGGCCTCGTTGGACTTGCCGAGCACCTTGCCGGTGAGCTCCAGGGACTTCTTCCAGTCCTTGTTCTTGTCGATGGTGACGACCGTCGGCGCGATCGCCTTGAGCTGCTTGAGCACTTGCTGGTCGGCGAGCTGCCCGGCGAGGATGACGTCCGGCTTGGCCTGAAGCACCTTCTCGATGTCGGGTCCGGTGACCGCGCCCACGACCGGGATGCCCTTGGCCTGGTCGGCCAGGTACTCGGGGGCGCCCTTCTGGCCGCGGCCCGCGGAGAGGCCGACCGGCTTGACGTCCAGGGCGAGGGAGGAGTCCAGGTCCATCTCGCTCAGCGCGATGACCTTCTCCGGATTGGCCGGAACCTTTACCTCCGCACCGGTGGCGTCGGTGACCGTGACGTCCTTCGCGGCGTTCTTCGCCTTGTCGCCCGAGCCGGAGCCGGAGTCGTCGGACGAGTCCGAACCGCAGGCGGAGAGCGTGAGCGCGGAGGCGATGGCGAGGGCTGCTACCGCGGTCAGCCGGGTGCGCGGGATGTGGTTCGAGGACATGTCCGTGATCTCCATGCTTCAGTCGCCCGGGGGGTCAATCCGGACGTAAGGGATATCTCTTGCCGCGTCAGGGCATGACGAACTGGCCCTGAGGGAACAGGGAGTTCGCCCGCACCCCGACTCGGGGCGCAAGGTCAAGGTTAGGTTAGGCTAAGTTCATGTTGGTTGCGCAAGGGGGGCAGGTCCCAACGTCCGGATCCAGACCTCCGATACCGGACTTGGCCAAGAATCACCGCCCCACGCTGTGGGCGGCCGCCGCCCTGCTCGCCCTGCTCCTGCTGCTCGGCCTGCTGTCTCTGCTGGTCGGGTCGGGTTCGACGCCGATGGGCCGCGCCTGGGACTTCCTGATGGGGGATCCGTCCGCGCGGGCCGACGGCCAGATCCGGCTCGCGGTCATGGACGTACGCCTTCCGCGTACGCTCGCCGGCCTCCTGGTCGGCATCGCGCTCGGCGCGGCGGGCTGCCTGCTGCAGGCCGTCACCCGCAATCCGCTCGCCGAGACGGGACTCCTGGGGGTCAACTCCGGGGCGGCGCTGGGTGTGGTGATCGGCCTCACCTACTTCGAGGTGACCTCGGCGTACGGCGTCCTGGTGTGGGCGCTGGTCGGCGGCATGGCCGCGAGCGCGGTGGTGCTGCTGCTCGCCGCGTCAGGACGGGCCGCGGGCTCGCCCCTTCGCCTCGTCCTGGCCGGGTCGGCGCTCGGCGCGACGTTCCACGGCATGACGTCGTACGTCCTGCTCGGCACGCAGTCGACCTTCGACACCTACCGCTACTGGACCATCGGTTCGCTCGCCGGCATCAAGACGTCCGAGACGTACCCGCTGATCCCCGTGATCGCGGTCGGCCTCGTCATCGCCTTCTGCTGCGTACGGCCGCTGTCGGCGCTCGCCCTCGGCGACGACAGCGCACGGTCGCTCGGTCACCACCCCGGCCGCATCCGCCTGATCGTCGCGGCGGCGGTCACGCTGCTCGCCGGATCGGCGGTCGCCCTCGCGGGACCGATCGCCTTCCTCGGCCTGCTGGCCCCGTACGCCGCACGGGCCGTCACCGGACCGCGGATCGCGGGCCAGTTGGTCATCTCCGCGCTCGTCGCGGCCAATGTCATGATCGTCGCCGACCTACTGGCCCGCGTCGTCATCCGCCCCTGGGAGACCCCGGTGAGCGTCCTTCTCGCCTTCATCGGCGGCCCGTTGCTGATCTGGATCGCGCGGTCCCGGCGGATGTCGACGGCGGGGGTGGGCGCGTGAGTGCCGAGCGCATACCCGAGGGCGCGGCGGGCTCGGCGCCCGACGGGGCATCGGATTCCGTGCGGGACCGTGCCGCGGACGCCATACCAGGGCGCGCGTCGTACCGCGCGCCTGACTCGGCGTCGGGCGGCTCGCAGGGCTCAGCGTCGGGCGGCTCGCAGGGCTCAGCGTCGGGCGGCTCGCCGGGCTCAGCAGCCGGTGCCGTACCCGGTGCCGAGGCCGGCGGCCTGCCGGATTCCGTTCACAGCCGCGCGCAGCACCCCGCCGACGTGACCCCGCCCGACTCCACGGCGGTCCGCGTAGGGACCTTCTCCTGGCTGTTCCCCTACCGCAGCGCCCTGGCCGCCGTCGGCCTCACGCTGCTCATCGCGGTGGTCGTCTCCCTGGCCACCTTTGCCAGTTCGACGGGGATGAGCTTCTCCGACAGCCTCTCCGGGCTGCTCGGAACCGGCGACTCCGCCACCGTGATGCTGGTCCAGGATTTCCGCCTTCCGCGCATCGCCGTGGGCCTCATGGTCGGTGCGGCGCTCGGCATCGCCGGGTGCCTCACCCAGACCCTGGCCGGCAACCGGCTCGCCACACCGGACATCATCGGCGTCAACGAGGGCGCCACCGCAGCCGTCGTCGCCTCCGTCGTCGGCTCGTCCACCGGGATGATCGGCGACTGGTGGCTCGGCCCGCTGGGCGCCGCCGCCGCGGCCATGGTCGTCGTCGCCTGCGCGGGCGGCGCGGGTAGCGGCGGCTACCGGATCCTCGTCGTGGGCATCGGCGTCTCCACCGTCATCGGCGCGGTCACCGACCTCGTGATGTCCCGCGAGAACGACAACACCGCGGGCGGCGTCTTCCTCTGGACGGTCGGCTCGCTCAACGGCCGTGACTGGAGCGTCGGTACGCCCCTAGCGCTCACCCTGCTCATCCTGGTCCCGCTGGCCCTGGTGGCAGGCAGCCGCCTCCAACTCCTCCGCTTCGACGACGACATGGCGGCCACCCTCGGCGTCAACGTCCGCCGGGTGCGCGCCGCGACCCTCGCGCTCGCCGTCGCCCTGTCCGGTGCGGCCGTCGGCATCGGCGGCCCGATCGCTTTCGTCGCACTCGCCGCACCAGTCGTCGCAACGCGGCTGAGCGGCCCCACCCGCGTACCCGTCATCGGCTCGGCCCTGGTCGGCGCGGCCCTCGTGGGCGGCGCCGACGCGCTCGGCCGGGTCATCGCGCCCGTGGAGATCCCGGTCGGCGTCGTCACCAGCGTGCTCGGCGGACCCTTCCTCCTGTGGGTCCTCTTCGGCAAGAACTCCCAGCAGCAGAGCGGAAAGGCCTGAACCCCGTGCAACTGACCGTCGAGGCGCTCACCTCCGGCTATCCAGGGCACACCGCCGTGGACGGCGTCGACCTGACCGTCCCCAGCGGACAGGTCGCCGCGATCGTCGGCCCCAACGGCTGCGGCAAGTCGACGCTCCTTCGCTCCATCTCCCGCCTCCACAAGCCGAGTTCGGGCACCGTACGCGCCGGGGACGAGGACGTCTGGCAGCTCACGCAGCGCCGCGCGGCCCACCGCATCGCGCTCCTCGCCCAGTCCCCGCAGGCGCCGGAGGCGGTCACCGTCGCCGGGCTCGTCCGCTACGGCCGCCACCCCCACCAGGGCCTCTTCCGCCAGTGGTCGCGGGAGGACGAGACGGCCGTACGCGACGCGCTCGAAGCGACCGGCACCACTGCCCTCGCCACGCGCCGCCTCGACCACCTCTCCGGCGGCCAGCGCCAGCGCTGCTGGCTCGCCATGGTCCTCGCCCAGCAGACCCCGATCGTGCTGCTCGACGAGCCGACCAGCGCGCTCGACCTCGGCCACGCGGTCGAAGTCCTGTCCCTGGTAAGGGAGGTGGCCGCCGCGGGCCGCACGGTCGTCATGGTCCTGCACGACCTGGCGAGCGCCGCGCGTTACGCCGACACCGTGATCGCCATGAACGCGGGCAAGGTCGTCGCCGACGGCCCGGCCCGCGAGGTGGTGACCGCCGCCCTGGTCAAGGAGCTGTACGGAATCGACGCGGACATCCTTCAGGCACCGGGCGACGGTTCCCCGGTGGTGGTGCCGACGGCGACCGCGAAGGCGGACACGAAGACGGACACGAAGGTCACGACGACCGGCTGACGGCTCATATCGCGAGATCCGCGACTGTCACGACCGGCGTGATCGTGACGATCTGCGCGACCGGCGCGACCGGCGCGACCGTCACGCCGACCGCGCCGCCGCGAAGTCCGCCGCCGTCCACGCAAGCCCCACCGCCCCGTCGACCATGGCCTCTTCGGCGGCGGGCGTGCCGGCCGCCGCGGCGAACTCCGGCTGGTGCGGGGCGCAGCCGCCGCCGCTGATGTCGAGCACCGGGTGGATCGACGGCACGATGTGCGACACATTGCCCATGTCCGTGGAGGCGAACGGCTCGCGCTGCTGGGGCTCGGGGCGCCCGAGTGCCCGGGCGTTGGCCGTCCACAGTGCGGTCAGCGCCGCATCGGACCGGAAGTCGAGGTAGTCCGGCGCGGGCTGCTCCAGATCCAGCGCGCACCCGGCGGCGAGCGCACCCGCACGGAAACAGTCCGCCACCCGCTCGCGCAGCTCCCGCAACTCCTCGACGGACGGCGTCCGCAGCGCGTACGCCGCGCTCGCCCGCTCGGGAATGGCGTTGAGCGCAGTCCCGGCTTCGGTGGTGATCCCGTGCACCTTCCACTCGCCCGGCAGCTGCTGCCTCAGCAGCCCGAGCGCCACCTGCGCCACGGTCAGCGCGTCCGCCGCGTTCCGCCCGTCCTGCGGGTTGAGCGTGGCGTGCGCGGACTTCCCCGTGTACGTCGCCGAGAGCGCCCCCATCGCGTACGAACGGAAGTCGGCCACCTCGAACGGACAGGTATGGATCATCATCGCCGCGTCGACCCCGTCGAAGGCACCGGCGTCGATCAGCAGCGCCTTGCCGGCCCCGCTCTCCTCCGCAGGGGTCCCCAACACGCGGACGGTGAGCCCCAGTTCATCGGTGAACGGCGCAAGGCCGAGCGCGGCCCCGACCCCTGCCGCCGCGATCAGATTGTGACCGCAGGCATGCCCCATCCCCGGCAGCGCGTCGTACTCGCAGGCCAGCGCGACGGTCACCGGACCCGACCCCACGGTCGCCTCGAAGGCGGTCTCGAGCCCGTACGCGGGAGCGGTCACCGCGAAGCCGTGCGCGCGCAGCACATCGGCACACCATCCGGCGGCCCGCCGCTCCTCGAAGGCGATCTCCGGATGGCCGTGGATCCGCCGGCTGAGTCCGACCAGCTCTTCGCGCACCTCGCCGATCCGCGCCCGGATCCCCGCCTTGACCTGGTCCGCGCCGCCTGCCACGTCGTCTCCTCGCCGTTTCTGTCCGCTCGTGCCGGAACACCGGAACAGCTTAAGGGGGCTCAGTTCGCGAGCGTGGTCGTCAGGTGCGGCCCCGGCCGACACTCATGGGTCAGAAAAACTTGTCAACCGCGCGTGGGTTCTGGGGTTCGTGTTGCATATAACCATCATGGGACAGTTACGGGGAACGATGAGCAGGCTGAGGACACAGGGGTACCAGCCTGAGCAAGGCGATCCGCCGCAGGAGATCCGTGATCATCTTGGGACGTACGGATACGGCGTGCTGCGGGACCTGATCCGTTCGAGGCAGATCTATGAACGATGCGCTGCCAAGGGCCGCCCCGTCAGCCCGACCTCCGCCGACCTGGAAGTTCTGCGCCTTTCGCCCGACGAACGCCATGTCCTGGCCTGCGAGACTCTCCTCGCCGTACTGGAAGACCTGGACAAGGTGTGGTCCACCTGGGATGTACGGAAGGGAGCGGCACTGGAGACGTACTTCGTGGGCAGGCTGGTCCTGTACTTCCCGGCGGTCTTCCGCAAGTGGCAGCGGACCCGCCGACGCCTGCTTCTCCCGCACGACGCCGACGTGGCCGCGCTGTCCGTCAAGGTCACCCAGGCCGACCCCGCCCTCGGCGTCGTGGCCCGCGACGCGCTGGAGCGGGCGCTGCGGACGGCCGGGTCCGAAGTCCGCGCCGTGCTCGGGCTTGTGGCCGCCGGTTACCCGCACAGCGAGATCGCCGAGCGCCTCCGGATCAGTGAGCGAGCCGTCGAGGGACGGCTCTATCGCTTCCGCAGGCAGATCCGGAACGGCCGCGTGGGCCAGGACCTGAAAGACGTCTTCCGGGAGCAGACCGCTCTGCGCGTACGACAGAGGTGACGGCCCGCGTGCGACCAGCCGAGTGCCGCGCACATCCTGATGGCTCCTCGGGGGCCGGTGGCCCGTGCGCCCATCAGGCCACGAACCCGGCAGGTGCACCAGGCCGAGCCGCTTCGCGGTCGCGCAAGCGCGAGCCCGGTGCACCTGCCGGAACCGTGGCGGATGGTGCCCACGGGCCACCGGCCCCCGAGGAGGAACCATGGACCGGCGCACGACGGCGAGGCCGAGACCGAGACCGGCGAGGCATCCGCCGCCCGCAGACACAGTTCGTATGAGCGCAAGCGATCCCGAAGTCGCATGACTGACTCGCCCATATCGATACCTTCCCGAAGCCCCGCCTCCAGCAGGCGGGGCTTCGTGGTTTTCCGATCCTGTGCGCATGGCCCGATGGCCGTCCGCACTCCTCGACACGTCCCGGAGGGAATCCGATGAGCTCCAAGACCACGCCACCGCCCGCCCCGCCGTTCTTCGAACTGCGCATCGGCGGAATGCGTGTGACGATCCAGCAGGTGCCGTACCGCCTGGTGGCCCTTGCCGCCGCTGTCGTGGGCCCGCTCGCGGGCGCGAGCTGGTTCGCCCGATGACGTGCCCCGCGGCCGGAGGGGCAGACGTGTCGGACGGCCCAGACGGGTCACACCGGCAGCAGACGCCCGATCAGCGCGCTGAGCTGCCGCGCGTTGCGGCACTCGTACATCTCGACGAGTTCGGCGTAGGTGCCGGCCACCGAGTCGCCGGTCTGCCACAGGGCGCGGCGTTCGGGGTTGAGCCAGTAGACCTTCCGGGCGCGCGACGCGATGTCGCGCAGGGCGTGGACATTCGGGTCGCTCATGTTCGTGCGGGCGTCGCCGAGGATGAAGACCGTGCTGCGCGGGGTGATCACCCGCGTATGGCACTCGGCGAACTCGCCGAGCGATGTGCCGTAGTCGCTGCCCCCGTGATAGCGCGTCACGGCGGCCGCCGAGATGATGCGGGTGCTCAGGCCCTCGGGGTCGGCCGAGCCGCGCGCGATGAGGTCGGTCACCTCGTCGACGCGGTTGACGAAGGCGAACACCCGCACCTTGCTGAACTGGTCGTGCAGCGCCTGCACCAGCAGCATCGTGAAGTTGGCGAAGCCCGCCACCGAGCCGGATACGTCGCAGAGGAGGACCAGTTCGGGTCGGGCGGGGCGCCGGCGGCGCAGGACCGGACGCATCGGGACGCCGCCCGTGGACAGGGAGCCGCGCAGCGTGCGGCGCAGGTCGATCCGGCCGCGGGCCGCACGGCGGCGGCGCGCGGCGAGACGGGTGGCCAGCTTGCGGGCCAGCGGCTGCACCGTCCTGCGGAGTTCGTCGAGCTGGGCGCGGCCCGCGATCAGGAAGTCGACGCGGTCGGCGGTCGGGGCGATCGCCCGCCGCGCGATCTGGTCCGCGCCGCGCCGCTCGGCCACCCTGCGGCGCGCCTCGCCGCCCACGAGCGCGCGGAAGTCCTCGATACGGCGGCGGATCTCGTCGGCTTCGATGCGGTCGGTGAACCCGGAATCGGCGGACCCGGAATCGGCGGAGCCCTCGCGGATGGCGGCCAGTACGCGCGCCAGGAGCGTCTCCGGGCGCAGGCGCTGGAGCGTCTGGTGCGACGACCAGCCGTCCGAACCGCCGCCGGAGCCGCCGGAGCCCTCCGAACCGCCGGAGCCACCGGACCCGTTCGTCCCCGGACGCGTGCCGTACGCGCCCATGCCGTCCACCGCCTCCGCCGCCAACCGGGCAAGCAGCGCCCGGTCGTTGGCGGCGAGCGCGGCGGCGAGGCGGTCGCGCAGATCGTCCCGGTCGAAGTCCCGCCCGGAGCCGTCCCGCCCGGAGCCGTCGCGTCCATCGGGAGCCCCGACACCGCGCGGAAAGTACAGGTCGAAGACCGGATCGAAGACCGGGCGCTGCCCTTCGCTGTGCAGCAGCGCCGCCGCGAGGCCCTCGCGCACCCGCTCCCGGTCGCTCAGGCCCAGGGCCTCGACAGCCTGCCCGGCGTCCACCGTCTCGCCCGTGCCGATCCGGATGCCGTGCGAGCGCAGTGCCTGGACGAGGGCCGTCAGACGCTCCGGGACGCCGGTCGGGGACGGCGCGTTCACACGTCGTCCAGGTCCAGCTTGGCCGCCGCCTTCAGCACGTCGTCCTGGTGCTTGAGCACGACGCCGAGACTGTCGCGTACGACGTCCTCGTCCAGGGAGTCGGCGCCCAGGGCGAGCAGGGTGCGGGCCCAGTCGATGGTCTCCGCGACCGAGGGCACCTTGCGCAGGTCCATCGCGCGCAGCGCGCCGACCACCCGCACCACGGACCGGGCGAGCGTCTCGTCGAGCCCCGGCACCTTCAGGCGTACGATGCGGCGCTCCAACTCCTCCTCGGGGAAGCCGATGTGCAGGAAGAGGCAGCGGCGGCGCAGCGCCTCGGAAAGCTCGCGGCTCGCGTTCGAGGTGAGGACGGTGAACGGGCGCCGCGTCGCGGTGATCGTGCCCAGTTCGGGGACGGTGACCTGGAAGTCGCTGAGGACCTCCAGAAGCAGCCCCTCCACCTCGACGTCCGCTTTGTCGGTCTCGTCGATCAGGAGGACCTTGGGGTCGTCGCCGCGGATGGCGGTGAGCAGCGGGCGCGGGAGCAGGAACTCCTCGCTGAAGATGTCCGTGCGCGTCTCGTCCCACGACTCGTCGCGCCCCGCGGTGATGCGCAGGAGCTGCTTGGCGTGGTTCCACTCGTACAGGGCGCGGGACTCGTCCACGCCCTCGTAGCACTGGAGCCGCACGAGCGTCGCGTCCGCGACTTCCGCGACCGCCTTGGCCAGCTCGGTCTTTCCGACGCCCGCCGGTCCTTCCACGAGCAGCGGCTTGCCCAGGCGGTCGGCGAGGAAGACGGTCGTGGCGACGGCGGTCGACGCCAGATACCCCGTCTCGGCGAGCCGCTCGGCGACATCGTCCACGGATGTGAAGAGCAACGGAGCCTCCGGATGGGCACTGGGCACTGGGCACTGGGCACTGGGCACTGGGCACTGGGCGCTGGGCAACGGGCACTGGGCACGGAACGACGCGATGACTCCCGCCACTTGATCAGCCTCCCGGCCCCCTCCACAACGGGGACGCCGAGTTTGCGTCGTACGTCACGTGGCGCCGCGCACCGGCCGCGGGCTGCTGGGTCTTGTCCTGAGACCCACCGGGGCCCGGGCGTCCTTCTTGCATCCCCTCGTATCCTTGCGGCATGAGGCGGACCTCCTTTGCCGACTGGCCCTGCTCCATCGCCCGCACCATGGACCTGCTGGGCGACTGGTGGACTCCGCTGGTGCTGCGCGAGGCGTTCTACGGCATCAAACGCTTCGACGCCTTCCAGCAGGAGCTCGGCATCGCGCGCAACACGCTGACCGACCGGCTGCGCCGCCTGGTCGACGAGGGCCTGATGGAAAAGCGCGCTTACCAGAGCGAGCCGGTGCGCTTCGACTACGTACTCACCGAGAAGGGCCGCGACTTCTTCGGCGTACTCGCCGCGATGAACAGCTGGGGCAACCGCTGGCTGAGCGGCGACGAGGGGCCGCCGGTCGTCTTCCACCACGACCGCTGCGGGCACGAGGCCGCCGCCGAGGTGGTCTGCGCCCACTGCAAGGAGCCGATGACGGCCGCGGACACCCGCCCGCGCATCGGCCCCGGCTACCCGGCACGTCTTGCCGAACGGCCGGACATCCAGGAGCGCTTCAGCCACTGAACGTCCTCCCCGCACCCTGCCCCGCACACTCTTGACGAGTGAGTCTATCTACGCAACTCTCGTGGTCAGAGACGACGTCAGCGACGACAGAGAGGCGACCCACGATGGAGTGGACAGGCGCGTGCTACGCGGACACGCCGACGACCGAGGTGCGCAGGGAGATCGCGGCGTCACCGGAACGCGTGTGGGAACTGGTGGCCGGCATCGGCCTGATGCCCACGCTGAGCGCGGAGCTGCGGTCGGTCGAGTGGCTCGACGGGGCGACCTCGCCGGCGACAGGCGCCCGGTTCCTCGGCCGCAGTGAGCACGAGTCGTTCGGTACGTGGGAGACGACGTCGTACGTCGTGGAGTGCGAGGCGCCGCGCGTCTTCGCCTGGGCGGTCGAGAACCCCGAACGCCCCAGCGCCGTATGGCGGTTCAGCCTGCGGGCGAGGGATGACGGCGGCACCGATCTCACGCAGTGGATGCAGCTGGGACCGGGCCGCTCGGGACTCTCCTACGCCATCGACCGGATGCCGGAGAAGGAACAGAAGATCGTCTTCGTGCGGATGAGGGAGTTCGAGCGGAACATGGCGGCGACGCTGGACGCGATCAAGGAGCTGGCCGAGGGGACGCGGGCCGCCGCGGAGAGGCGGGGCGCCTGATGCGTACGTCGACGACGATCGAGGCGTCCGGGGCGAACTGGCGGGAGACGGCCGACTTCGTCACCGAGGCCGAGAAGCTCGGGATGGACATCTGCTGGGTCGCGGAGGCCTGGGGCGCCGAAGCGCCGTCCCCGCTCGGCTACTTGGCGGCGCGCACGGAACGGATGACGCTCGGCTCCGGAATCATCCAGCTCGCGACCCGGACCCCCGCGGCCATCGCCCGCGCGGCGATCACCCTCTCGAACATCTCGGAGGGCCGCTTCATCCTCGGGCTCGGCCCCTCTGGACCACAGGTGATCGAGGGCCTGCACGGAGTGCCGTTCGCCCGCCCGCTGACACGGATGCGGGAGACCGTGGAGATCGTCCGGCAAGCGGCAACGGGCGAGAAAATCTCGTACACGGGACGGGAGTTCACCCTCCCGCTGCCCGGCGGCGACGCCAGGCCCATGCGCCTGTCGATGCGCGCCGAACACGACCTGCCCATCTACCTGGCCACCCTTTCCCCCAAGATGCTGCGCCTGACCGGCGAGATCGCGGACGGCTGGCTCGGCACCAGCTTTGTGCCGGAGGGCGCGAAGGAGGCGTACTTCGACCACCTGGACACGGGCCTGGCCGCGGCCGGGCGCACCCGCGCCGACCTGAACGTCTGCCAGGGCGCCGAAGTGGCCTTCGCCGACGACGAGGACGCGCTGCGCACGATGGTGGCGGGCCGCAAGAAGGAACTCGCCTTCAGTCTGGGCGGCATGGGCTCCGCCACCACCAACTACTACAACAACGCCTACAGCAGGCAGGGTTGGGCCGAGACGGCAGCCGAGGTCCGCACCCGCTGGCAGTCCGGCGACCGCGACGGTGCGGCCGCCCTGATCACCGACGAAATGGTCCTGGCCACCACGCTCATCGGCACCGAGGACATGGTCCGCACCCGCCTGCGCGTCTGGCACGACGCGGGCGTGGACACGGTCCGCTTCTATCCGGCGGGGGAGAGCCTGGACGCGCGGCTCGCGACGTTGGGGCGGGCGATCGGGCTCGTGCGGGAGGTGGAGCGGGAGCCGGGCGCACCTACCGGGCGATCCGCAGCCGCCACAGCGATGTGATCTCCGCCGCGCGAGCCGCGTGCAGGGGATCCGTGGGGTCGGTGGCCCTGCGGTGGCGGGGTCTGGTGTCCAGGCGGTCCAGGACGTGCAGGCCCGCCGCGGTGATCGCCGACCGGAGTTCGCCGGGGGAGCGCAGGCCGAGGTGTTCGGCGAGGTCCGACATGATCAGCCAGCCCTCGCCGCCTGGCAGCAGATGATCGGCGAGGCCCGTCAGGAAGCCGTGCAGCATGGCGCCGTCGGGGTCGTAGACGCCTTGCTCAAGGGCCGAGTTGGGCTTGGCGGGGAGCCAGGGCGGGTTGCAGACGACCAGGGCGGCGCGGCCCGGTGGGTAGAGCCCGCCGCCGGTGGCGATCTTTACCCGGGGCGTCAGGCCCAGGCGGTTCATGTTGTCGGCGGCGCACTCCACGGCCCGCGGATTGCTGTCCGTGGCCACGACGTGCCGGACGCCCCGGTGGGCCAGGACCGCCGCCAGGACACCGGTGCCGGTGCCGAGGTCGAAGGCCGTCGACCCGTGGGCCGCGGCCGGCAGCGGCGCCTGCGCGACCAGGTCCACGTACTCGCCCCTGACCGGCGAGAACACGCCGTAGTGCGGGTGGATCCTGGCGCCGATCGCGGGGATGTCCACACCCTTCGTACGCCATTGATGTGCGCCGATGACGCCGAGCAGCTCTCGCAGCGGGACCGCCCACGGGCCGCCCTGGGGCGGGCCGTACGCCTCATCGCAGGCGGCGCGGACGTCGGGAGCCCGGCGCAGGCCGAGCGTGTGGTCCTCGCGCAGGGGCACGAGGAGTTTGGCGAGAACGCGGGCACGGTGGCCTGCGGCCCGGCGGTGGAGGTGGAAGGCCGCCGTCGGTGAGGAGGCGGGGGCAGGAGCTTTGCGGGCAGGGGCTACGCGGGCAGGGGGTTTGCGGTCGATGCGGCGGCCCATCGCGCGCAGCATCTGGCGCGCCTGCTGGAAGTCGCCCTGCCACAGCAGTGCGGTGCCTTCGCAGGCAAGACGGTGGGCGGTGGCGGCGCTCAGCCGGCCGTCGGCCGGGACGACACGGCGGGGCAGCGGCATTCCGGTCTCGGAGCGCCAGCGGGCGGTGTGCTCGGCATCGGCGTCGATCCAGTGGATCCAGTGGGTCTCGGACACACATACTCCTCAGAGGGTGAACGTGCGGGGCACGAACAGCACTTCGACGAGGAGCGGGAGTGGTGGAGAGGGCCCGGGAAGGGCCGGGCAGTGGGCTCAGCGGAGCCGCGGCTCCCGCGTCGAAGTGCGGGAGGCGTCGCCGAGCACCAGACCGGGCGGCACTGTGCCGAGCGTCATCACCGGCTCCTTGAGGAGAGGGGGAGTGGGGCCGGGTGAATGTCTCATACGGGACGACGCGCGGGCAATCGCCTTTTTCGGCCCCGGGTGCCGCCCCGGCACACCCCTGACCTGCACACGCGATGATCGTCAACTGGCGTATTTGCAGGGCCTGTTGGCGTGGCGACCTCAACGATCTACCCTGGGAGCCGCCTTGAGGGGGGTCGCATGAGCGGACGTGTCGAGCACACCCGGAACAGCGGACGGCAAGCACCTGCGGGGAAGGGTGAGCGGGTCGCCGACTGGGCGGACGGCCGCCTCGGCATCAACTCCCTGGCCAAGACCCAGATGCGCAAGGTCTTCCCGGACCACTGGTCCTTCATGTTCGGCGAGATCTGTCTCTACAGCTTTCTGATCCTGATCCTCACCGGGATCTATCTGACCCTCTTCTTCGAGCCGAGCGGCGCCGAGGTCGTCTACGACGGTGTCTACACGCCGCTCAAGGGCATCCAGATGACCCGGGCGTACGAGTCCACGGTCGACATCAGCATGGAGGTGCGCGGCGGTCTGCTGATCCGGCAGATCCACCACTGGGCCGCGGTCGTCTTCGTCGCCGCGATGCTCGTGCACATGATGCGGGTGTTCTTCACCGGGGCGTTCCGCAAGCCGCGCGAGCTCAACTGGCTGTTCGGCTGGACGCTGTTGTTCCTCGGGATCATCACAGGACTCACCGGCTACTCGCTCCCGGACGACCTGCTCTCCGGCACCGGCATCCGCTTCGCGCAGGGCGCCATCCTGTCCGTCCCGGTCATCGGGACGTATCTCTCCTTCTTCCTCTTCGGCGGGGAGTTCCCCGGCGACGACATCATTCCGCGGCTCTTCAGCGTGCATGTGCTGCTGCTGCCGGGCATCATGCTGGGGCTCGTCGTCGCCCATCTGATCCTGGTCTTCTACCACAAGCACACGCAGTTCGCCGGGCCCGGCAGGACGGAGAAGAACGTCATCGGGGCGCCCTTCCTGCCCATCTACATAGCCAAGGCCGGCGGCTTCTTCTTCCTCGTCTTCGGTGTCCTCGCGGTCATGGGCGCGGTCGCCACCATCAACCCCGTGTGGGCGATGGGGCCCTACCGTCCCGACCTGGTCTCCACGGGAGCCCAGCCCGACTGGTATCTGGGCTTCTCCGAGGGGCTGATCCGGGTGATGCCCAGCTGGGAGATCAACGCCTGGGGGCACACCCTCGAACTCGGCGTCTTCATCCCCTTCTCGCTCTTCCCGCTGATCATGGTGGCGATCGCGGTCTATCCGTTCATCGAGGCCTGGATCACCGGCGACAAACGGGAACACCACATCGCGGACCGGCCGCGCAACGCGCCCGTGCGCACCGGTCTCGGCGTGGCCTGGCTGACGCTGTTCGGCGTACTGATGATCGGCGGCGGCAACGACCTGTGGGCCACCCACTTCCATCTCTCCATCAACGCGATCACCTGGTTCGTGCGGATCGCCTTCTTCGCAGGCCCGGTCATCGCCTTCTTCGTGACCCACCGATGGTGCATGGGCCTGCAGCTCCGCGACCGCGAGAAGGCGCTCCACGGGCGGGAGAGCGGCACGATCAAACGGCTGCCGCACGGCGAGTACGTCGAGGTCCATGTGCCGCTCTCGCAGGGCGAGTTGTACACCCTCACGGCGCACGAGCAGCCCAAGCCCTACGAGATAGGACCGCTGGTCGACGCGAACGGCGTGGCCCGCAAGGTCACCCGGGGCGAACGGCTGCGGGCGCGCCTGGGACGGGCCATGTACGGACCTTCGGCTCAGGTGCCCAAGGCGACCCCCGAGGAGTACCTGGAGATCCAGCAGGGCGGTGACTCCCACCACTGACGGGGGGCCGATCGTCACGCGGCGGCGTCGCTGCGGTTAGCCTCGGGTGGTGAACCAAGTGCCGGAGAACACACCGAAGTTGTACGCCGTCAGTGATCTGCACGTGGCGTACGACGAGAACCGGAAATTCCTCGATTCCCTGCGCCCGCAGACCGACGAGGACTGGCTGATCGTCGCCGGGGACACCGCCGAGCGCCTGGCCGACGTCGAATGGGCGCTGCGCACCCTCACCGACCGGTTCGCCAAAGTGGTGTGGACGCCGGGGAACCACGAGCTGTGGACCCACCCCAGCGACCCGGTCAAGCTGCGCGGCGAGGCCCGCTACCGCCATATCGTCGAACTCTGTCGGGAGTTGGGCGCCGCGACGCCCGAGGACCCGTACCCCGTATGGCGCGGCGCGGGCGGCCCGGCCACCGTGGCCCCGCTCTTCCTCCTCTACGACTACACGTTCCGCCCCGATGGCACCCACACTAAACACGAAGCCCTGGAGGCCGCCCACGCGGCGGGCGTCGTCTGCACCGACGAGATGCTGCTGCACCCCGACCCCTACCAGGGCCTGGACGACTGGTGCCGTGCCCGCGTGGCATACACCGAGGAACGCCTGGCCCAGCGGCCGCCCGGCCTGCCCACGGTCCTGATCAACCACTGGCCCCTGGTGCGCGACCCCACACGGATCCTGCACTACCCGGAGTTCGCCCTGTGGTGCGGCACCGAACTGACCGCGGACTGGCACGTCAAGTACGACGCGGCAGCCGTCGTCTACGGCCACCTCCACATCCCCCGCACCACCCGTCACGACGGCGTCCGCTTCCAGGAGGTCTCCGTCGGCTACCCACGCGAATGGCGCCGCGACCGCCACCCCGACCCGAGGCTCCGCCAGATCCTGCCGGAGCCGCACGACGGTACCTGACGCTCAGCGGAGTCCTGCCGCGCCCAGTCGTACGGCCTCCATGCCCAAGCCCGATGGAGGCCTGAGCGGCCCGCGTGAGAGGTACTCCTCGCGGTAGCGGCGGCAGTCGCGGTGCCAGGTGTAGATGCCTGCCATCCAGTTCTCCAACTCGCGTACGTAGCCGTCGAGGATGCTCCGGGTCTCCTGCGGGAGGTCGAAGTCGTCGTAGAGGACGGGGAGTTCGTGGGTCACCGTGTGCTGGAACTGGCTCAGGCGTGACTTCATCAGGTCGTCGATGATGCCGAGAGCCGTCGGGTAGTCGCAGTCGAAGAAGTTCTGGACGACGAGGACGCCGTTGTGCACCTCGCCCTCGTACTCGATCTCCTTCTGGTACGAGAAGACGTCGTTCATCAGGGCGGAGTAGTCGCCGGCCGAGTTCTCCAGGTTCTGCATCGGGCCCGTGCGGTAGATCTCCTGCGGGACCTGCGGGCCGTTGCCCAGGCGGCACAGGCTCATCGTCAGCGGGGCGCCGAAGGTGAGGCGGCGCATCTCGATGTAGTCCACGGGGTCGGGGATGCGGTTCATGGCCTGGTTGTCCAGTTCCCAGAGCCAGCTTTCCGTCATGACCTCGATGGATGTGCGGAGCGTGCGGCGGGCATCCGCGTCCATCGGTTCGGCCGTGCGTTGCCACAGGTCCGCCAGGCCGCGCTCCAGTGCGTTCGTCGGCACCGGCATGTCGGCGAAGTCCAGCGGCATGAAGAGGGAGAGCCGGTCGTTGCAGAGCTTCGCGCCCGCCAGGTCGCGGGGCCTGCCGAAGACCACCGGGAAGTAGTCGTCCCCGTACGTGCCCCAGGTCAGCCACTGCGAGCCCAGATCCAGGGCTTCCAGGTCCGCGTCGGGGTGGAGGCCCGCAGCGCAGAGCGGGAAGTCGTAGCCGTACAGCTTGTGCGCGTCCCAGATGTCCGAGCTCACCACTCCCAGCTGGGGCTCCAGCATGCCCATCCGCGAAGCCCACTCCACACAGCGCGGGCGCGCCGCCTGGAGGTGGGGCGAGAGCGTCGTCCTGTAGGGGAGGTTGAAGTCCGGGAGGAGAGAAGGACCGACCCGTTGGAAGGGGATGTGCGTGTGGCCGCGCAGCCGCTCCGCGCCCGAGGCCGACAGGAGCGCCTTGATCCCTGCGGCCGACGTGCCGAGGCCCGAGGGGCCGGAGAGCGGCGAGGCCGCGGCGGCGATCTTCTTGTTCATGTAGCGGCTGGAGACCATGTGCCACTCGTGCCCGCCGGACTGCCAGTCCTGCAGCCCCTTGGCGTACGCCAGGACGTCCGCGCACTCCTTCGCGGGGAGCCCGGTGGTGGCGAACAGTGGGGCCAGTTCGGTGAGCGTGGTGCTCTCGAACTGCTGCATCCGCGAGGTCAGGAGATCATTCACGGCCTCCGCCGCCTCCTGAGTCGTGCAGTTCAGAAACTTCTCAAGGACCAGGACGCCATTGGAGAGTTCGCCCTCGTCCTCGATCTCCCGCTGGTACGAGAACAGGTCGTTGCGCAGGTGGACGGCGTCGGCGAACGTCTCCTTGAGGACCCGCAGCGGGCGGGACTCCGCGACGGCGGGCGGCACTTCGGCTCCCGTCGCGTACTCGATGAGCCCCGCCGACCAGGGCGCGCCGCCCACCTTGCGGCGCATCTCGATGTACTCGACGGGGTTCGCGATCCGCCCCTCGTTGATGTTCGAGAGCTCCCACAGGGACTCGTTCAGCAGGTTCTTCGTGCTCTCGGCGAACCGTTCCCGCCAGCCCTGCGACATGTGCGGCACCGTCCGCGCCCAGAGATCCGCGAGCCCCGCCTCGACCGGGTTGGTCGGCTCCGGCACGGGCGTGGACAGGTCCATGGGCATGAACGCCGGCAGCCGGTCGAGATAGGCCTTGCCGCCCTCGCGGTCCTGGGTGCGTTTGAAGAGTTCGAGGAAGTGGTCGTCGAAGAAGAACACCCACACATACCAGTCGGTGACCAGGGACAGCGCGGTGCCGTCACAGTCGGGGTGGGTGTACGCGCACAGCAGCGGATAGTCGTGGGCGTCCAGATCGCTCTCCTCCCAGACGCCCGAGCCCTCCAGCATCCCCATGTCGCGTGCCCACTTCTTGGAGTGCGCCTTGGCCTCTTCCACGTGCGGATTGAGGCGGGCGGGATGAACCATGTAGAAGCTGGGCAGGTCGAACGGCTGCGACATACGGTCAATTTCTCCTCGCGCGGCGGCGTATGGGCAGCTCAGCACTACCCCCTGCGGCGCCGGAGGATGCGGTGGCCGCAGGGGCGTCACACCATTGCGTGATGCACGGGGTTCAAACCCAGTTCACGGAGCAGGTAGCGGGATCGCCCGGTGTGCCGTCGGGGGCGACCGGGGTGAGGGCCAGCTCCGTGGCCGCCTCGTTCCCGTGCCGCCGCAGCGACTTCACGTAGTAAACCTCGTCGTAGATCCGCCCGAGCCACTCGTCCCCGCGGCGCAGGTCGTAGTACCAGACCTGTCCGGGGTCCGCGATGCGCCAGGAGAGGAAGACCTCGGCGGTGCGGCCGTCGTCGACGTACGCGGTGTCGACCTGAAAGGCCTTGGGGCATGACGGCGCGATGAACTCGCCGTCCCGCAAGGCGAGTTCACCGAGGTGGACAGGCGATGTGGCACGCACCGCCAGTGCGGCGATCGTGCGGTCGCGGAACTCCGCGAGGGGGTGGGTGGACGTGTGCCATCCGGCGCCGGTGCCAGTTCCGGTTTCGGCAGCCGCCCCCGTCGCCAGCCACACGAAGCTCTCCGGAGCGTCGGCGAAGACCAGCCCCACCTCCAGCGCGTCCGCGCTCCCCGCGTACGTCACCGAGACCGTCTCCGCGCCCGTGCGCACCATGAGCTCCGTCTTGTAGAGGCGGACCGTCGCGCCGCCCGGAAGACGCAGCGAGCAGCCGCCGTCGTACGCCCGCGTGTAGTCGAAGTCCGGCGGCGCGTCCCCGCCCTCGGACCAGAACTGCCAGGTGGGCAGGATGTCCTGGACCGAAGCGTTGTACCAGTCCGCGTCGCTCGCCCGGCGCCCCGCCAGGAAGAAGCCGCGGCCGTGCCCGGTGTTGAAGCGGGTGACGAAGGGGAACGCGCCGATCACCGAGCGCTCGGTGACGTAGTGCGCCACGCCGTCCCACTTGAGGTGGTTGCCGGGGTCGGGGGCGCCGGGCTCGTGGGTCAGGCTGCGGCCGGTCCGCGTGGGATCGCAGGACGGGCCCGACCAGTAGCGGCGCTCACGCTCGAAGACGGCGTCCTGCGCGTCCGGGTCCTCGCGCCCGGGATGCAGCTCCCAGACGAAGTGCGAGCCGAAGAGCGCCCAACTGGTGTGCGCCGGACGGCCTTCGGGGAAGACCAGGCGCGGGTCGTATTCAGGATCGAAGCCGAACTGCTCGTTCTCCGTGCCGTGGAAGACCGCCTCGTACGGGTCGCGGCCGAGCCGCAGCGCCGTGGCCCGGGAGGTCTCGACCCCGGCCTCGGTCATCCAGTAGTTGGCGAAGAAGCTGTCGGCGCCCGCCTCCAGCCAGGAGGCGTTCTCCTCGTTCAGGTGGTTCAGGTAGTCGAGCCCGCCGTCCGGCCGGATCGTGTCGTACCACTGGAGGTGGAAACCCTCCGGAGCCCTGGACCGCAGATATCCAAGGAGCTCGCGCAGCCGTTTCGCCTCGTCCGGCGGGGTCTCGGCCTCGTGATTGATGAAATAGCCGTCGAACCCGAAGTACGCGGCCATCTCGATCATTTTGTCCGCCACCGGGTACGAGCCGTCCGCGCGCCGTTCGAGATACGGGGCGAACTCGCCCGGCCGCGGCCAGAACCAGCAGCCGAGGCTTCTGACGCCATTGCGGTGCGCCGCGTCCGTGTAGGCAGGATTGGGCGGGTTGATCAGGCCGTGGACCGGTTCGGTCACCGGCGATCCGTCGACGGGCAGACCGTGCCAGGAGCCGTAGAAGTCCGTGTACTGCCAGAAGCGGAGCAGCCGGCGGGCGAAGGAGTCGTCGTACTTCCGGGCGGTGAAGAACGCCCCGTCGTAGTCGTTGCACAGGTTCATCACCTGGGCGCCGGTGGGGAGTTCGGGCCGGGCCTGGGTGGCGGGGAAGGGCACGATGCGGGGAGCGAGCGGAACACGTGAGCGGAAGTAGCGGGCCCAACGGTCGGACCGCGGGCTCCAGTTCTTCAGCGCATCGGCGTCGTAGCCGTGCATGAAGGGCTGATGGCCTGGTTCTGGGCTCATCCGGGTGAGAGTGAAGCAGAAACGCGCCCTCGTCAATACCCGTAACGGCACCGGAATTTGTATTCTCACACCCCCTTGTCGCGGGCATCTTTAGCGCTTTAGCCTGCTCGCCCTCAAGCGCTTTAGCCAGGCGTCGTTCCATCAACGGTCCATCAACGGCCAGTCAGCGGTCAGCCAACGGTCAGTCAACGCGAGGGGAGGTCACGCATGCGTCGCACTCCGGCACGGCGCCCCACCATCAAGGACATCGCCGTGCGGGCCGGTGTCTCGGAGAGCGCCGTCTCCTTCGCGCTCAACGGGCGGCCCGGAGTCTCCGAGTCCACCCGTGACCGGGTCCGCCGGGTCGCCGAAGAGCTCGGCTGGCGGCCGAGCGCCGCCGCGCGGGCACTCTCCGGGGAGGGCTCGGGCACGGTCGGGCTCGTCCTGGCCAGACCGGCGCGGACGCTGGGCGTCGAGTCGTTCTTCCTCCAGCTCGTCTCCGGCATTCAGGAGGTGCTCTCGCGCCGCAGGCTCGGGCTGCTCTTCCAGGTCGTCGAGGACATCGACGCGGAGTGCTCCGTCTACCGCCGCTGGTGGGCCGAGCGCCGTGTCGACGGCATGCTCGTCGTGGACCCGCGGGGCACGGACCCCCGGCTTCCACTCCTCGACGAACTGGGACTGCCCGCGGTCGTCGTGGGCACCCTGCCGGAGCCGCACACCGACTACCCCGGCATCTCCAACCTCTGGGCCGACGACGCCCTCGCCATGGCCTCCATCGTCGACCACCTGTCCGCGCTCGGCCACCGCCGCATCGCGCACATCGCCGGGCTCCCCGAACTCACCCACACCCGGCGGCGCATCCGCTCCCTGCGGGCGGAGGCCGACCGGCGCGGCCTGACCCACGTGCACTCGCTCACCACGGACTACTCCGACGCCCAGGGGGCCGAGGCCACCCGCCGGGTCCTGGCGGGGGAGCGGCGGCCCACTGCGATCGTCTACGACAACGACGTGCTGGCCGTCGCCGGTCTCGGTGTCGCCGCCGAGCACGGCATCTCTGTACCCGCCGACCTTGCGATCGTCGCCTGGGACGACTCCGTCCTCACCCGATCGACCCATCCCGCGCTCACCGCCCTGGTCCGCGACACCGCCGTATACGGCGGGCACGCGGCCGAGCAGCTGATCGCCCTCCTCGACGGCGGCCCCGCCGTCCGCGTCCAGGACCAGCTCCCGCACCTGGAGGCGCGCGGCAGCACCGCGGCCCGCGCCGCCCCCTGAGCACCGCCCCCCCCACGCATCTCCCCGCATTCAGACAACGTTGCCAATGCTGCCGATCCGGAGGTATCAACCCGCCATGAAGTGGACCAGACTGGGCGTCACGGGCGCGGCCGCTCTCGCGCTCGCCGTCACCGCAGGCTGTTCGGCGACCCCCACCGCCTCCGGCGGCAAGGGCACGGACTCGCTGACCGTGAACATGGGCTTCTCCGGCAACACCATCGCCCGCAACTTCAGCCCGTTCTCGGTGAAGGCGAGCCAGGGCACGTTCGGCTTCCAGTACGAGCCGCTGTTCTCCTTCAACAACCTCCAGGGCGGTAAGTTCGTCCCCTGGCTGGCCACCGAGTACGCCTGGTCCGACAGCGGCAAGAAGATCACCATCGATCTCGACAAGCGCGCCAACTGGAGCGACGGCACCGAGCTGACCGCCAAGGACGTCATCTTCGCCCTGGAGTACGTCACCAAGCAGGACCTGCCGGTGGACTGGCGGTTCGAGTACGAGAAGGCAACCGCGACCGACGACCACACCGTCGTCATCACCTTCGACACCCCCGGCTACGCCCGCCTGCGCAACATCGGCTCCATCCGCCCCGTCCCCGCCAAGATCTGGAAGGGCAAGGACGGCAAGACCTTCACCAACCCCGACCCGGTGGCGAGCGGCCCGTACAAGCTCAAGCGGTACGCGGCCCAGCAGCTCACCTTCGAGGCCAGGGACGACTACTGGAAGCAGAAGGTGCCGGTGAAGACGCTGAAGGCGCCGGTCGTCTCCTCGTCGTCCGAGATAGGAAAGCTGCTCAGCGGCGAGGTCGAGTGGAGCGGCGGCGCCGTCCCCGACGTGAAGAAGAGCTACGTCGACAAGGACCCGGAGAACCACCACGCCTGGTACCCCACCTACGGCGGCACGTACATGTTCTTCAACCACAAGAAGGCGCCGTTCAAGGACGTCCACGTCCGCAAGGGCCTCTCGCTCGCCGTCGACCGCTCCGAGCTCGCCGACCTCGGCAACCCGGGCATGCTCAAGCCGCTCAACCTCACCGGCCTCGACAGCAGGACGCAGGGCAAGTGGATCGACGGCACGTATCAGGACGCCGATCAGCCCAAGCCCGAACTGGCGGCGGCGGAGAAGGAGTTCGCCAAGGCGGGATACGAGAAGAAGGACGGCAAGCTCGTCGGCAAGGACGGCAAGCAGCTCAGCTTCACGATCCTCGAAGTGACCGAGTTCGCCGACTCCATCCAGCGGGACAAGGTCCTCGCACAGCAGCTGAAGAAGGCTGGCGTGAGGGTCGAGGTCCAGCCCATGCCGAGCGCCCAGCTCGACACGGCGCGCCAGCAGGCCAAGTTCGACGTCCTGGTCGGCGGCGCCGTCTTCTACAACACGCCGTACAACTTCTACCGGGACATGCTGCACAGCGACAACGTCGGCATCTGGACCAACTACGGCCACTACAAGAGCGCGAAGGCCGACGGCATCCTCAAGGAGATGGAGCGCGCGGGCGACGACGCGACTATCAAGAAGCTCTCCGCGAAGCTGGAGAAGCTGATGATCGACGAGGTGCCCGCCGCCCCGCTCATCACCAACGGCGCATCAGCCCAGTACAACAGCAAGAACTGGACCGGCTGGCCCGACGAGAAGAACCCCTACGCCATCCCCACGCCCTGGGCGGGCCCCACCGACATGGTGCAGACGATCCTGTCCCTCCGCCCTGCGAAGGCGAGTTAGGCGGATGACGGCCTCCTCCGGAACGGTGCCTCTCGTCGCGGCAGGGGAGAGCCCGAAGGAGCGGCCCGCGCGCCGGTTCCGGCTCGGCGCGGCCCGCTACTTCGTGCAGCGCCTCGGCTTCTACCTGGCGGCCGCCTGGATCGCCATCACGCTCAACTTCCTGCTGCCCAGGCTGATGCCGGGCGACCCGGCGTCCGCGCTCATCGCGCAGATGCAGGGCCGCTCGGCCCTCTCCGGCGAACAGATCGCCAGCATCTACCGGCTGTTCGGCGATCCGGGCGAACCGCTGTGGAGCCAGTACGTCACCTACCTCGGGCAGGTCGCGCACCTCGACTTCGGGCTCTCGGTGGCGTTCTTCCCGACACCGGTGTGGGACGTCATCAGCGCGGGCCTGCCGTGGACGATCGGTCTCGTCGGCATCACCGCCGTCCTGTCCTTCGCCATCGGCACGGCGGGCGGCATCATGGCGGGCGGCCGCGCGGGCTCACGGATCGACTCGGTGGCGACACCGGGCGCCATGTTCCTGGGCGCCCTTCCCACCTTCTGGATCGCGCTGCTCTTCGTCCTCGTCTTCGGCTTCCAGCTGGCCTGGCTGCCGACGGGCGGCGCGTACGACGGGGACCTGACGCCGGGCTTCAACTCGGAGTTCATCGGCAGCGTCATCAGCCATGCGGCCCTGCCCGCGCTCACCATCGCGCTCGGCTGGTCGGCCACCTGGTACATCGGCATGCGGAACATGATGATCACGACGGTCTCCGAGGACTACGTCCTCCTGGCGCGCGCCAAGGGCCTCGGCAAGAGCCGGGTGATGTTCCGGTACGCGGCCCGCAACGCGATCCTGCCGAGCGTCGCCGGGTTCGCCATCAACATCGGCAACGTGGTCGGCGGACAGCTCCTGGTGGAGGCCGTCTTCGCGTATCCCGGCGTCGGCTATCTGCTCTACCAGTCCGTTGCCAGCGTCGACTACCCGCTGATGCAGGCGCTGTTCCTGATGGTCTCGCTGTCGGTGCTCGCGGCGAACTTCCTCGCCGACTCCGTGTACGGCCTGATCGACCCACGGGCCAGGGAGGGCCGCGCATGAACCTCACTCTCAGGAGCTTCAAGGGACGGCTTCCGGAGAACCGCAAGGTGCGGGCCGGGATCGCGATCCTCGTGTTCTTCGCACTGTTCGCGCTGGCCGGACCCTTCCTCGTGGAGGACGTCTTCGGGCTCTCCGCCACCGCCATCCACACCGCCGACGGCATGCAACCACCGTCCGGATCCCACGTGTTGGGTACGACGGCGACCGGCGAGGACGTCCTTGCCCAGCTCGTCGTCGGCAGCCGCGTCTCGCTCCTGGTGGGCCTGGTCGCCGCCGTCATCTCGACCACCCTGTCGGTGCTCGTCGGCGTCGCCGGCGGCTATCTGGGCGGCACGGCGGACGCCCTGCTCACCGCGGGCACGAACATCGCCCTCGTCATTCCGAGCCTGCCCCTGCTGATCATCGTCGCGAGTTACGTCAAGGGGCGCGGCGGCTGGCTGACCGTGGCCCTCATCATCGGCCTGACGTCCTGGCCGTGGGGCGCCCGGGGCAAACGCGCGCAGACGCTCTCGCTGCGCCGCCGCGACTTCGTGACCGCCGCCGAGATGACCGGCGAGTCCCGCTGGTGGATCATCACCCGCGAGCTGATCCCCAGTATGGCGCCGCTGATCTCGGCGAGCTTCCTGTCCGCCGTGGTCCTCTCGATGTTCGCCGACGCCGGGCTCTCCTTCATCGGCCTCGGCAACATCAACCTCACCAGCTGGGGCTCGATGCTCTACTGGGCGCAGAACGCGTCGGCCCTTGCGCGCGGCGCCTGGTGGTGGTTCATCCCGCCCGGCGCGTGCATCGCCGTCATCGGCGTCGCGGCGGGCCTCATCAACTTCGGCATCGACGAGATCGCCAACCCCCGCCTCCGCAAGCCGCGCCGTGCCGTGCGCCGCCGGGCAGCGGCGGCCGCCCTGCGCACCACCGAGGAGGCACGATGAGCACGCCGGACGACACCACGGACGTGCTGCTGCGGGCGCGCGGCCTTCGCGTCGACTACTTCGACCAGGCCGAACCCGTCCACGCCGTACGCGACGTCGACCTCACCCTGTACCGGGGGGAGACCCTTGGGATCGTAGGAGAAAGCGGCTGCGGCAAGTCGACGCTGGTCACGGCCCTCACCCGGCTCGAGCGGCCGCCCGCCGTCACCACGGCGGGCACGGTCCACCTCCATGGCGAAGGCCCGCCGGTCGACCTCCTCAAGCTCACCGAACGTGAACTGCGCGCCCTGCGCTGGGAACGCGTCGCGATCGTCTTCCAGAGCGCCATGAACGCGCTCAACCCGGTGCACCGCATCGGCGCACAGTTCGCCGACGTACTGCGGCTGCACCGCGGCCTGTCGAAGGCCGACGCCTGGCGGCGGGCGGGGGAGCTGCTCGGCATGGTCGGCATCCCGGCCGACCGGGTGCGCGCCTACCCCCACGAGCTGTCCGGCGGCATGCGGCAGCGTGCCACCATCGCGCTCGCGCTGGCCTGCGAACCGGACCTCGTGGTGATGGACGAGCCGACGACCGCCGTGGACGTGGTCATGCAGCGCCAGATCCTGCGCCAAGTGGCACGCCTTAAACGCGAGTTGGGGTTCTCCGTCATCTTCATCACGCACGACCTGTCGCTGCTCATCGAGATCGCCGACCGGATCGCCGTCATGTACGCGGGCCGGGTCGTCGAGACAGGACCCGCCCGACAGCTTTACGCCGACCCCCGACACCCCTACACGGCCGCACTGCGCGGCGCCTTCCCGCCGCTGCACGGACCGCGCCGCGAGATCACCGGCATCCCCGGCTCCCCGCCCGGCCTGCGGCACCCGCCGACGGGCTGCCCCTTCCATCCGCGCTGCCCGAAGCGGTTCGACCCCTGCGACGAACACATACCCGAGCTGCTCGCCACGGCGGGCGGCGAGGTGGCCTGCCATCTCCACGGCGGGCTTCAGGAGCAGCAGCACGAGCCGAGGAGCACCAATGTCCCTGGGTGAACCGGTACTTGAGGCCCGCGAGGTAACCAAGCGCTTCCCGCTGCACGGCCCCGGTCAGCACGGCAAGGTCGTACGCGCCGTCGAACCCACCACCCTCGCCCTGCACCAGGGCCGCATCACCGCCCTCGTCGGCGAGAGCGGCAGCGGCAAGTCGACGCTCGCCCGGCTGCTCGCGCTCGGCTATCCGCCCAGCGAGGGCGAGATCCGCCTCGACGGAGCCCCAGTCGTGGCGGCCCGCTCGGCCAAGGGCAAACGGGCGTACTACCGCCAGGTGCAGATGGTCTTCCAGGATCCCTTCTCCTCGCTGAGCCCCGTGCACCGGCTGCGCTACATCCTCGGCCGCCCGCTGCGCCTGCACGGCCACGCACGCGGCCGCGCCGAACTGGAGAAGGCGGTCATCGACCTCCTGGAGCGGGTCAACCTCACCCCCGCCGACCAGTTCATCGACAAGTTCCCGCACGAGCTGTCCGGCGGCCAGCGCCAACGCGTCGCCATCGCCCGGGCGCTCGCCGCCCGCCCCAAGGTGTTGCTCGGCGACGAACCGGTGTCGATGCTCGACGTCTCCATCCGCCTCGACATCCTCAACCTCCTCGGCAGACTCCGTGACGACGAGGGTCTCGCGATCCTCTACATCACCCACGACATCGCGAGCGCCCGCTACTTCGCCGACGAGATCAAGGTCCTCTACGCGGGACAGCTCGTCGAATCGGGCCCCGGCGACGCACTCGTCGAACACCCCCGGCACCCCTACACACGGCTCCTGTTGGAGTCCGCGCCCGACCCGGACCGGGGCGGACTGCTCGACGAACCCGAGGTCCTCGACGACGAGGAGACCCTCGGTGAGCCGCCCAGCCTGGTCGACCCGCCGGCCGGCTGCCGGTTCCATCCGCGCTGCCCCATCGCCAGACCGGTGTGCGCCACCGCCTTCCCGCCGCGCACCCACTTCGACGACGGGCAGTGGACCCACTGCTGGAGCTACGACACTCGCTACGACGAGGAGAACTACCAGTGATGCAGCCGTGGTTCACGGACTCCAAGCTCGGCATCTTCCTCCACTGGGGCATCTACAGCGTGGACGGAGTCGCCGAGTCCTGGTCCTTCTTCCACGACCAGGTGCCCTACGACCGCTACATGGCGCAGCTCGAAGGCTTCACCGCCTCCGCGTACGACCCCGAGGCCTGGGCGGACCTGTTCGTCCGCGCGGGCGCCCGCTACGCCGTCCTCACCGCCAAGCACCACGACGGGGTCGCCCTGTGGGACACCGCGGCCAATGACCTGTCCGTCGTCAAACGCACCCCCGCGGGCCGCGACCTCATCTCCCCGTACGTCGCCGCCCTGCGGGCCCGCGGCATCAAAGTCGGCCTGTACTACTCGCACTTGGACTGGTCCCACCCCGACTACGCCACCGTGCGCCCCGATGGCCAGGACCCCGACGAACGCGGCAACCGCTACTCGATGCCCGCCGTCGGCGAGGAGTCCGAGAAGCGGTGGGCGGACTTCCTCGCCTTCCACCGCGCACAGGTACGGGAACTGCTCGAACGGTTCGAGCCCGACCTGCTCTGGTTCGACGGGGAGTGGGAACGCAGCCCCGAGCAGTGGCGGATGGCGGAACTCGCCGAGGAGATCCGCGCCCTGTCTCCGCACACGGTCGTCAACGGCCGCCTCACCGGGCACGGCGACTACGCGACGCCCGAGCAGGGCGTGCCCATCGAACCGCCCACCCAGCCATGGGAGTTGTGCCTCACCGTCAACGACTCCTGGGGCTACCAGCCGCGGGACGACCACCACAAGTCGCCCCGGCAGCTGGTCCGCATCTTCGTGGAGGCCATCGGAGGCGGCGGCAACCTCCTCCTCGACGTCGGCCCGAAGGAGGACGGCACGCTCCTTCCCGAGCAGACCGAGCGCCTCGAAGCGCTGGGGGAGTGGACGTCCCGGCACACCGACGCCGTGTACGGCACGGAGCGCGGCCTGCCGCACGGCCACTTCTACGGCCCCTCGACCCTCTCGGCCGACCGCCGCACCCTGTATCTGTTCCTCTTCGACCGGCCCAACGAGTACGTCGTCCTGCGCGGCGTACGCAACGCCGTGACGTCCGCACGGGTCCTCGGCAAGGGAGTCGAGGCCCGCCACGAGCGGGTCGGCGGCCTCGGCGACGTACCCGGCTGGGAGTACGTCCATGTGAGCGACGACCAGCTCGATCCCCTCTGCACCGTGCTCGCCCTCGAACTCGACGGCGAACTGGACCTGTACCGAGCGCATACGCGCGACTGAGCGCTCGAGCGCTCGAGCGCTCCGCTGGTTATGCGGTTCATTCACTGCGGGCCGGTGGGGGCTGGTCGCGCAGTTCCCCGCGCCCCTACGGGCGCCGCGCCCGGCGCGCCCCTCCTCACCCCACCCGCACCCCCCATCCCGAAGTTCGGAGGCCTTATGCCCCGCACCACACGCTCTCTCAGACCGCGGACGGCGCTTCTCGCGCTCGCCGTCCTCGCCGTTCCCCTCGCCCCGGCGGCGGCCGCCGCGCCGCCGTCCACCCAAGTCGCTGAGGAGGAAGCCGTGACCGGCCGGCTCCCCGTCGTGTCCCCGACCCCGCAGCACATGGCCCGCGCGGGCGACGACGTGCCGCTCGCAGGGCGTGCCGAACTCGTCGTCGGCGACGGCACGGACAAGGCCGCCCAGGGCCGCGTCACGGAGATCCTGCGCGCCCATGGGGTCGGCGACATCGACGTACGGACGAAGGCGTCGGGCAGTGCCCCGCTGACCCTGCTGCTCGGCCCCGCGACCCGCCCCGACATCGCGAAGGCTCTCGGCGAGACCAAGGTGCCGGAGCAGGACGAGGGTTACGCGCTGCGGGCCGCGAACCGCACCGTCGCGCTCGGCGGCACGGACGCGACCGGGCAGTTCTACGCGGCGCAGACGCTCGGTCAGCTCATATCGAGGGGACGGATCGCCGGGGCCGAGATCTCCGACTTCCCGTCCATGCCGCTGCGCGGCAGCATCGAAGGGTTCTACGGTCCGCCCTGGACCGAGGCCGAACGCCTCGACCAGATGGACTTCCTGGGCGACACCAAGGCCAACACCTATGTGTACGCGCCCAAGGACGACCCCTACCACCGCGAGAAGTGGCGCGAGCCCTACCCGGCGGACAAGCTCGCGGAGCTGGGCAAGCTCGTCGACCGCGCGACCGCCAACCATGTCCGCTTCACCTTCGCGGTCTCGCCCGGCGGGTCCATCTGCTACTCGGACCCGGCGGACGTCAAGGCGCTGACCGCGAAGCTCCAAGCGCTGTACGACCTCGGCGTGCGGTCCTTCTCCGTTCCGCTGGACGACATCAGCTACACCAAGTGGAACTGCGAGGGTGACAGGACGAAGTTCGGCGAACCGGGCCGTGGCCCGGCGGCGAAGGCTCAGGTAGGTCTCCTCAACACCATCCAGCGGGACTTCATCGCCCAGAAGGAGGGCGCCAATCCGCTGCAGATGGTGCCCACCGAGTACGGCGACCTGACGGACACCGCGTACAAGCAGACGATGCGGGCCGAGCTCGACGGCGCGGTGGAGGTGATGTGGACGGGGACCGACGTGGTCCCGCCGGAGATCACCAACGCGCAGGCGGAGAAGGCGGCCGAGCTGTTCGGGCGGAAGGTGTTCGTCTGGGACAACTACCCCGTCAACGACTTCGCGCGCACGGCGGGCCGGCTGCTCCTCGCCCCCTACGACAAGCGGGAGGCGGGCCTGTCCGGCCACCTGAGCGGCATTGTCTCCAACCCGATGAACCAGGAGGCGGCGAGCAAGCCGGCCGTCTTCACGATGAACGACTTCTCCTGGAACGACCGGGGGTACGAGCGGGCGCGGTCGGCGCGGCAGGCTGCGCTGTATCTCGCCGGGGGCGATGAGCGGGTCGCGGACGCGGTGCAGACGTTCGTGGATCTCAACCATGCGGCGCCGACGTTCGGTGAGTCGAACTGGCAGCCGCAGTCGCCCGTGCTCGGGCCGAAGCTGGACGCCTTCTGGAAGCGGTACGAGAGTGATCCCGCGGGGGCGGTGCGTGCGCTGCGGCCCACGGCCAAGTCGATTGAGGGAGTGCCGGGCGTGCTGCGGGCCGGCGTGCCGGATTCCCTGTTCCTCCATGACGCGAAGCAGTGGCTCGACGCGACGGAGCTGTGGGGTTCCGCCCTGCGGCACGGGCTCGCGGCGTTGACTGCCGCGCAGTCGGGCGACGCGGACGCTGCGGCGAAGTCGCTCGCCGCGATGGAGGAGGCCGCGGGGCGGGCCTCCTCGATCCAGGTGGACCCGGCGGAGCACCACCAGCACGGTCCGGTGAAGATCGCGGATCCGTTCCTGGAGGAGTTCGTCAAGGGGGTGCAGGAGAGGGTCTAGCTCTGTGGTCCGCCGCGGGCCGGTGGAGGGCTTCCCTGTCCCGCCGCTCCGCGGCGGCTCCTGTTGTCTCCGCTGTCCCCGTTGTGGGCAGGCGTTCCGCACGGCGGAACGGGTGGGCACAACGCCGGTGCCGGGTGCCGATGGGAGGGGCGGTGGGCCCGGGGTGCGGACCCTGCCGGGTACGGAGAGACATGTGCGGTAACTGATACGTCAGTCAGAGGCGCAATTGCTGGGTACAGCCGACTGCGGGCCCACCGAGATTGCGGTCAGCGCAACGCGAAGGTACCGTGCCCGGCATGCAGCAAGACCCCGAGGTGGCGGACCGCGTCCGCAAAGTCATCGCCGACGCCGGCACGACCCAGCGCGAATTCGCCCGCCGCATCGTGATGGACCCCTCCAAGCTCTCCCGCTCCCTCGGCGGCACCCGCCGCTTCACCGCCGCCGAACTCGCCCGCATCGCGGACACCGGCGGCGTGGACGCGGGCTGGCTCCTGGGCACCCAGACGACCACGCCCCCCGCGAAGCGCGAACGCACCGCTGTCCCGGACGGCGGCCGTCCCCTCCAGATCGTCCGCGAGACCGTACGACTCGTCGCGGAGCGCGGCTTCCACGCCGTCCGAGTGGCCGACATCGCCGAGGCCTGCGCCACCAGCACCGCCGCCATCCACTACCACTTCCCCGGCCGCGACGACCTCCTCGAAGCCGCCGTCCGCTGGTGCATGGACGAGGACACCGCCCGCCGCGCGGCACGCGTCGCGGACGCCGCCGACGCCGCCGACGAACTGCGCCAGCTGATCGAGCTGCAGACCCCCCGCACCGCGCAGCAGCGCTGGCAGTGGAGCGTCTGGCTCGACCTGTGGGCCGAGGCCGCCCGCTCGACCGCCGTCGGCCGCCTGCACGCCGACTATTACCGGCAGTGGCGCGCCACCGTCGCCGACGTCATCCGGCGCGGCGTCGACCAGGGCGTGTTCCGCCTCGTCGATCCGCACTCGGCGGCGCTCAGACTCACCGCCCTGATCGACGGCCTTGCGACGCAGGTGCTCGCCTCGACTCCCGGCGACGACGGCACGTCCGCCGACGACATGCACGAGGCGCTTCTCGTGTACGTCGAGTCGACGCTGACCGCGCCCCGCCCGCGGAACTGACCGCGCGCCACTTCACGAACGTACGCATCAATGAACACCGGCACCAACGCCAACACAAACCCAGACACAAACCCAGACCCCCCAAAGTCCCCTACTCCAGGGAGAGTTCACCATGCCCGTGAACCAAGACGTCATCATCACCGCCGCCCTCACCGGCGCCGGCGACACCGTCCGCAAGAGCCCGCACGTACCCGTCACGCCCGAGCAGATAGCCAAGTCGGCGGTCGAGGCCGCCGACGCGGGCGCCGCCGTCGTGCACATCCACGTCCGCGACCCCGAGACCGGCGACCCGTCGCGCGACCCCCGCCTGTACCGCGAGGTCGTCGAGCGCATCAAGGAGACCGGCACCGACGTCGTCATCAATCTGACGGCGGGCATGGGCGGCGACCTGGTCATCGACCCGGTCCAGCCGCTGAAGGAGCTCGGTGAGCTGCCCGGCACCGACCTCGTCGGCGGCATCGACCGCCTCCCGCACGTCGAGGACCTGCTCCCCGACATCTGCACCCTGGACTGCGGCTCCCTCAACTTCGGCGACAACCTCTACATCTCCACGCCCGACATGCTCCGTCAGGGTGCCAAGCGCATCCAAGAGCTGGGCGTGCGACCCGAGTTGGAGATCTTCGACACCGGCCAGCTGTGGTTCGCCAAGCAGCTCCTGGCCGAGGGCCTGCTCGACAACCCCACCGTCTTCCAGCTCTGCATGGGCATCCCGTGGGGCGCCCCCGCCGACACGGGTGTCCTCCAGTCCATGGTCAACATGCTCCCCGAAGGCGCCCAGTGGGCCAGCTTCGCGCTCGGCCGGATGCAGATGCCGTGGGTCGCGCAGTCGATCCTGCTCGGCGGCCAGGTCCGCGTCGGCCTGGAGGACAACCTCTACCTCGGCAAGGGCAACAAGGTGACGAACGCGCAGCTCGTCGAGCGTGCCGTGCAGATCACCGAGAACCTCGGTTCGCGTGTCGCCACGCCGGACGAGGCGCGCCAGAAGCTGGGCCTCAAGTCCCGTTAGGCGTTCCCCTTCGGGGCACTTCCCCGCACCCCGCGCAGCAAGAAAGGACCCCCCTCATGACCACCACGACCACCCCCGAAGAAGTACGCCGCGTCGCCTGCGTAGGCGCCGGTGTCATCGGCGGCGGCTGGGTCGCGCACTTCCTGGCCCGTGGCTATGACGTCACCGCCTGGGACCCCGCGCCCGACGCCGAGCAGAAGCTGCGCCGCCTCGTCGACGCCGCCTGGCCCGCGCTCACCCAGCTCGGTCTCGCCGAAGGCGCCTCGCAGGACCGGCTCACCGTTACCGCCACCCTCGAAGAGGCCGTCGCCGACGCCCAGTTCGTGCAGGAGAGCGCCCCCGAGAAGCTGGAGCTCAAGCGGGATCTGCTCGCCAAGCTGGACGCCGCCGCGCCCGCCGGAGTCGTCATCGCCTCCTCCACCTCCGGCTACCCGATGACCGACATGCAGACGGAGGCGGCCACCCCCGGACGCCTCGTCGTCGGACACCCCTTCAACCCGCCGTACCTGATCCCGCTCGTCGAGGTCGTCGGCGGGGAGCGCACCGACGCCGAGGCCGTGACCTGGGCGTCCCGCTTCTACGAGATCGCGGGCAAGTCCGTCATCACCATGAAGGACGAAGTCCCCGGCTTCATCGCCAACCGCCTCCAGGAAGCCCTGTGGCGCGAGGCCCTCCACATGGTCGCCAACGGCGAGGCAACGGTCCAGGAGATCGACGACTCGATCACCGAAGGCCCGGGCCTGCGCTGGGCGTTCATGGGCCCGATGCTCACCTTCGCGCTCGCGGGCGGCGAGGGCGGCATGGCCCACATGCTCGACCACTTCGGCCCGTCCCTGAAGTCTCCGTGGACGCGCCTCGAAGCGCCCGAGCTCGACAAGAAGCTGTACGACGCCGTGGTCGCGGGATGCGACGACGCGGCGGACGGCCGGACCATCGCCGACCTCGTCGCCGAGCGCGACCAGGGAGTCATCGACGTACTGCGGGCGACGGGCCGCCTGCCCCAGCAGCGAAAGGAAGCCAAGTGACCGACAGCACCGCCCAGTTGCCGCTTCTGCGCCGCACCGTCCGGCCGGAGTGGATCGACTACAACGGCCACATGAGCGAGGCCTTCTACGTCCTCGTCTTCGGGTACGCCACCGACGCCATGATGATCGAGACGGGCCTGCACGCGGGCTACCGCGAGTCCACCGGCTGCTCCCTCTACACGGTCGAGGCGCACATCCGCTATCTGAACGACGTCGCGGAGGGCTCTCAACTCGTCATCCGTACCCGCATGTTGGGCGCGGACGCGAAGAAGGTGCGCTTCACGCACGAGATGTACGTCGTCGAGAACGCGGATGCCGAACCCGCCCCGGACGCCACCCCCGTGGCGACGACGGAGCTGCTCGCGATCCACGTGGACCAGAACGCGGGCCGTGCCGCGCCCTTCCCGGACGAGATCCGCGAACGCCTCACCGGCCTCGCGGAACCGGCCCCGGAATGGGCCGGCCGCTCCATCGCCACGGTGGGCGGCTGAAGGCGGTCACGCGGGCGGCGGTGCGCCGACGCCCAGCAGGGCGAGGAAGGCGGCGGCCGCGGGAGACGGGGTGAACCGGCTCCAGACGAGGTGCTCCACCCGCACCGGACCGTTGGTGACCGGGACACCGCGCACGCCCGGCAGTTCGGCGGCGAACGCCGCGGGCAGCAGGGCGATGCCGAGGCCGTGGCGGACCATCCTGGCCATCAGTTCGACGCCGGACACCTCGAAGGCGACCTCGCGGCGCAGCCCGGCCGCCGCGAACGCCTCGTCCGACTGGGCACGGGCGGCGCTGCCCGCGGCGAAGTCCACGAACACCTCATCGACGATGCGGCCGAGGTCCACCTCGTGCTCCGCGGCCAGCGGGTGGTCAGGGGCGACCACGGCGACGTGCTGCCCATGGGCGAGTTCCAGGTCGTGGACGCCCTGTGACCGGAACCCGGGCTGCACGCCGAGGAACGCCGCGTCGAGGCCGCCGTCGCGTACCTGCTCGACGAGCCGCTCGCTGGCGCCGGTCCGCAGGCTGATCCGCACCTGGGGGTAGCGCAGGCGGTAGTCCCGCAGCACCGCCGCGAGATCGACGGCCGTCACAGTGGGGATCGAGCCGATGACCAGCGTGCCCCGTATCTCGCCGGTGGCCGCCGCCACCTCCGCCCGAGCCCGCTCGGCCGCTTCAAGCGCCTGGCGGGCGGCCGGCAGGAACGCCTCACCCGCGGCGGTCAGCCGGACCCTGCGGCTGGTCCGCTCGAACAGCCGGGCACCCAATTCCTTCTCCAGCCGGGACACTTGATGGCTCAGCGCGGACTGGACGACATGGCACCGCTCGGCGGCACGGGTGAAGTTCGCGGTCTCCGCCACCGCGAGGACGTAGCGCATCTGCTGGAGCTCCATCTGATCCATCGTGAAACACGATGGATCAGATGACAAGCATGTGTTGGACCGATGGGTTCAGGGCGGGCGATGCTGAAGTCACCGAGATCAACGGCTTCGGCGCCCCCGGCGCCCCGACCCCGCGGAGACACCCCATGCGCGTGATCGCCTTCGACCACCTCGTCCTGAACGTCGCCGACATCGAGCGTTCACTCGCCTTCTACACCGGCCCGCTGGGACTTGAACCGGTACGGGTGGACGAATGGCGGGCCGACAAGGTCCCCTTCCCTTCGGTGCGGGTGAGCCCCACCACCATCATCGACCTCGTCACGGCGCCCGCCGGAGAGCCGGTGGGCAGCAACGTCGACCACATCTGCCTGGTGGTCGAACCGCTCGACTGGCAAGAGGTCATCGATTCCGGCGTGTTCACGGTGGTGGACGGTCCCGGCAAGCGCTTCGGCGCCCGGGGCACCGCGATCTCCCTGTACGTGCAGGACCCGGACGGCAACACCGTGGAGCTGCGCTGGTACCCGAAGGAGGCCTGAACCGACCCCCTGCCGTCACCCCGTGGTCGGCCGGTACGCGTACACGGAGGTCGCCACCAAGCAGGGCACCGGCGGCACCACTTCGACGCGCAGAGTGCGGCGCGCGGAGTCGTAGTCCACACCTTCCGTCTCGAACGTGCCGCGGCACAGGCTCCGTTGCGGCGCGGCGAACAGACTGGTCACCTTGCCCGTGACGGGCTTCCCGTCGAGCGCGTGCGCCAGGTCCACCTGGAGGATCGGGCGGTCCTCGGGCCACAGCTCCTTCGACGCGTCGTTGGACGCGCAGACGAGACGGGTGTCGGAGACGAAGTCGCAGCCCTGGATGTCGCGCACCGGCTTGTCGAGCGTGATCTGCCCGGCCTGGGGGAGTGCTCCGCCGGTGGGCGGGGTCGAGGAGTTGAGGAGCGGGGCGGGGAACACCTGGAGCCGGGGCTGGTCGCCCCATTCGCCGGACACCAGCCACTGGTTGTCCGGGGAGACGGAGGCGAAGGAGTTGTTCAGCTTCTCGCCGGCGTCGAGCTGGTGCTCGTAGAGGTAGCGCTTGCCGTCGGGCGTCGTGACGGCGAACATCTTCGACTTCGCGTCGTCGCCGCCCTGGTAGGCGTCGACGGTATGGCCGTCGGCGATGTCCGGGTCACCGATGTGGCTCCAGCCCTTGGTCCGCAGATCGAGCGGGATCGAGCCGAGGCCCCGGTAGAGCAGGCTGCCGTCGGCACGGCTTGCCAGGCCCTGGCTGCCGGTGAGGGAGTTGACGGACGAACTGCCGGACTCCTGCCAGCCGCCGGGGGAGCGGGGGGTGGTGTCGGCGGATGCGGTGCCGCCGGTGGCTATCGCCGTCGTCAGGGTGAGCGCGGTGAGCAGGGCGGCCGCGGATGTCGTGCGTGCGGTGCCTGCGGTGGGCGTGGTGCGTGTGGTGGGTGCTTCGGTTGCCTTCAAACGTGTCATCGGGTGCGCTGCCTCCGTGGGGGGTCGATCGCTGCCGGGCAATCGTACGTAACGTGACCTCCGTCGACCGGTGGGTTCTGACACGTCGACAGATGTGCGTGAGGTGGTCGTCAGGTGTTCCGACAGAAGGTGGTTGAGACGTGAGGCTGGTCATTCTCGGTGGCGGCGGATTCCGCGTCCCGCTCGTGTACGGGGCGCTGCTCGGCGATCACGCCGATGGCCGGGTCACCGAAGTCGTGCTGCACGACCTGGACGCGGCGCGGCTCGGGGCGGTCGCCCGCGTCCTCGCCGAGCAGGCCGTGGGGGTGCCGGACGCGCCCGCCGTCACGGCCACGACCGATCTCGACGAGGCCTTGCGCGGCGCGGACTTCGTGTTCTCCGCGATCCGTGTCGGGGGCCTCGAAGGGCGCGCGGCCGACGAGCGGGTCGCGCTGGCCGAGGGCGTTCTGGGGCAGGAGACGGTGGGTGCGGGCGGCATCGCGTACGGACTCCGCACGGTGCCGGTCGCCGTCGGCATCGCCCGCCGGGTGCGTGAACTCGCCCCCGACGCCTGGGTGATCAACTTCACCAACCCGGCGGGGCTCGTCACGGAGGCGATGTCCAGGGAGCTGGGCGATCGCGTCATCGGCATCTGCGACTCACCGGTGGGCCTGGGGCGGCGGGTGGCGCGCATCCTGGGCGGTGATCCGGACTCGGCATTCATCGACTACGTAGGGCTCAACCACCTCGGCTGGCTCCGCGGCCTGCGGATCGACGGGCGGGACGAGTTGCCGCGGCTGCTCGGAGATGACGCGCTGCTCGGCTCGTTCGAGGAAGGGCGGCTCTTCGGGGCGGAGTGGCTGCGATCGCTGGGCGCCGTGCCGAACGAGTACTTGCACTATTACTACTTCAACCGCGAGGCGGTGCGGGCGTACCAGGAGGCCGAGCAGACGCGGGGAGCGTTTCTACGGGATCAACAGGCGCGGTTCTACGAGGAGTTGGGGATGGAGGCTTCCTCGGCCTCGTCCTCCTCCTCGTCCTCCTCGTCCTCCGCCTGGAAGGCCTGGGACGCGACGCGGGCTGAGCGTGAGGCCACGTACATGGCGGAGAACCGGGAGGCCGCGGGGGTGGGGGAGCGGGCGGAGGAAGACCTTGAGTCCGGGGGGTACGAGCAGGTCGCTCTCGCTCTGATGCGGGCCATCGCGCGTGACGAGCGGGCGACGTTGATCCTCAACGTCCGCAATCGCACGACGCTTTCGGCGCTGGACGGTGACGCGGTGATCGAGGTGCCGTGCTCCGTGGACGCGAACGGCGCCCACCCCATGACGGTGGATCCGCTGCCCTTGCACGCGACGGGTCTTGTGTGCGCGGTCAAGGCGGTCGAGCGGGAGATCCTGGCGGCGGCATCCAGCGGGTCGCGCGCCACCGCGGTGAAGGCGTTCGCGCTGCATCCGCTGGTGGATTCGGTGGCGGTGGCACGGCGGTTGCTGGAGGGGTATCGGGGGGTTCATCCGGGGTTGGCGTACCTGCACCGGGAGTAGCGGATCTCCCGACCGCAGGGTCGCGCCGGGTCACAGCAGGCGGCCGGGGCGGGTCCACTGCGGTACGGGGCGGCCGGTCGGGCCCCAGGTGGCGTTCCCGTCCGCGTCCGAGCTCCAGAACCAGCACGACTCGTGCCCCTCGGGCCAGCCTTCGGGCTTGTCCTCCCAGGCCTCGCCGCGGCCGTACGGCGTCATGTCGAGCAGGCCGAGGGAGCCGTTGACCGGCTCGTTGCCACGGCCCGTCGTGGAGTAGGTGAGGAAGACGCGGTCGCCGTCGCGCAGGTAGCAGGTGAGGTAGCCCATCTCGCCGCCGACCGGCTCGTCCACACCGCGCACCGAGTACCAGGGCTGGGTGTAGCCCATGAACTCGACGTACGAGGCCACCTCGTCCCAGCGGCCCGTGGTCAGGATGGCGAAAGAGACGCCGCGGGCGTTGAGGTAGACGGCGTCCTTCGCGTGCCAGGCCGTCGTGGTGCAGCCCGCGCACTGCCCCTGGTGCGGCTCGCCGTCGTGCCACATGTGCTTGTAGACCACGAGTTCGTCGCGGCCCTGGAACAGGTCGATGAACGGGACCGGTCCTTCGGGTCCGACAACCTCGACCTTCCCGTCGAACTCCACCATCGGCAGCCGGCGGCGGGCCGCGGCGATCGCGTCGCCCTCGTGGGTGTGGGCCTTCTCGCGGACCAGCAGCTTGTCGCGGGCGGTCTGCCAGGTGGCCAGATCGACGATGGGAGGGCGGCCGGGCAGGGCGGTGTTCGGGTCGTCCGGTGCGGTCGTCATGGTGTCCTCCATGGTGTCTCGTGCCGGCGTCGTCCTACGACGTTCACCGGCTGCAGACTGTTCTCCAGCTACAGCCTGCTCACCCAGATAGAGACTCGCGACCCGGCCGGAACTCATCGCGGCAGGGGCGCAGTCCACGGAAGCGCTCTGAGATGATCACTGGATGAGTCCCGTCATAGCCATCGGATCCGCCGCCGCCAGGCCCTGCACGCTCGTCGTCTGCCGGGGCTGCTGCTGCGGGAACGCCCGCAAGAACCCCGGCGTCGACCACGACTGGCAACTGGCGCGGTTGCGGGCCGCGGCCGCCGATTCGGCGGGGCGGTTCGCCGTGCGTACGAGTGAGTGCCTCGGGCCCTGCGGGCAGGCGAACATCATCGTCGTCCAGCCGTCAGCAGCGGGACGGCGGAAGGGCGGCCGGGCGGCATGGGTCGGCTTCGCCGTGGACGACGCGTCGCTCGACGAGATAATCGCCTGGGCCGAGGCCGGCGGGCCCGGGCTCGCTCAGCCTTCGGCCACCTTGGAACTGCAGCTGGTCGAGCCCGGGAAAGGGTGACGGGAAAGGGTGACGGGCAGGCAGGGGGGATCAGGCCGCCGAAGACGCTGACCTTTCGAGGACCTTGTCCAGGAAGCCGTACAGGTTCGCCACCGTGCGTGCGTTCTGCTCTTCGAGGGTGAGGCTTGCCTCGAAGCGCCGGGCCAGCGCCGTCGTCTTCTTGCCGCGTACGTAGAGCGAGCAGGCCAGGTCCGCGCAGATGTAGATGCCGACCGAGTTGCCCTGCCGCCCCGCGGGCCCTGACAGGGGAGCGACGAGCAGGGTGATGCCCGAGCCGGACTGCGGGGTCACGCAGACCGAGCAGATGCTGGACTTGAGCAGGCTCCTGCGCGCGCCGGTCGAAGCGCGCAGCGCGATGCCCACGTACGCACCGTCCCGTTCCGCCACGACATAGCCCCGGTCCGGGGCCTTGGGGTCGCGCCAGCCGAGGAAGTCAAGGTCTGACCAGGGCGTTTCGGCAAAGCCGGCGGGGAGTGTGAGCCGGCGGGCCTCGCCCTTGGAGCAGTTGACGAAGGACGCGCGGATCTCTTTCTCGCCGATGGGTTCCATGATCCGGAAGTTATCAATGGGGAGCTCTTGGCGTCTTCTCCTTTTCCGGTGCGAGCGCCCCGGTGGGAACCCGAGCCGAGAGGAAACGCGTACGGCGCCGCAGCCGGAAGCCCAGCGACTCGTAGAGCCGGATGGCATGGGTGTTGCGCGCCGACGTGTAGAGGAACGGGGTCTCGCCGCGGGCCCGGATGCCGACGGCCACCGCGAGGATCAGGCGGGACGCCAGGCCCTCGCCGCGGTGGGCCGGGTCGGTGCAGACCGCGCTGATCTCGGTCCAGTCCGGCGGGTGCAGCCGCTCCCCGGCCATGGCGATGAGGGTGCCGCCGCGGCGTATGCCCAGGTAGGTGCCGAGCTCCACGGTGCGGGGCAGGAAGGGACCCGGCTGGGTGCGTTCGACCAGGTCCAGCATTTCCGGTACGTCGGCGGGGCCGAGGGGGACGGCCTCCGGGTCCGGCGCGGCCGCCACCGATGCGTCGACCAGCTGGACGCCCTCCATGTCGAACGTCACCTCCCACCCCTCGGGAAGCGCCGCCCGGACACCGGGCAGCGGCACCTCGGCGCCCGGGCCCGCGAGGTGCGCCAGGTCCGCCCAGTCGTCGGGGCCGGGGTCGTCGGGCAGGGCAAGCCACGGCGATACGTCGAGCTGGTAGCGCAGGACCCTGCCGCGGCGCTCGGCGAAACGGGCATGCGGCCCGGCGAGCGCTCCGTAGGCCGGGTTGTCCAAGGGGTGCGGGCTTGCTTCCGGCGGGCGTTCGGGGTTCGCGAGGTCGGGGCGGGCGGCGGTCACACGCTCACCTCGATCACGATCTTCCCGCGCGTGTGGCCGCTCTCCACGGCCCGCAGCGCCTCGTCGGCACGGTCGAGCGGATACGTCGCCGACACCTCGGGCCGCAGTACGCCGTCGACGGCAAGCTGTGCCACCGCCTCCAGGACCTCGCTGTTCCGTGCCCGTGCGACCGGCGCACCGCCCAGTTCGGCGATCGTCTCCTTGACGGCCGCCGTGATCAGCTTCGAGCGGTCGGTCAGGAGCTCCGCGACTGCCACCACGTCGTCGCCGCCGACCAGATCGAAGATCGCGTCCACGTGCCCGCCCGGCGCGGCGGCCCGCACCCGTTCCGCCAGATCGGGACCCGGCGACACGTGGATCGCGCCCAGGGACTCGACGAACTCCTTCTTGCCCGCGCTCGCCGTCCCGACGACCCGGATGCCGAAGTGCCGCGCCAACTGCGCCGCGGCCACCCCGACCCCGCCGCCGACCCCGGTGATCAGGAGCGTCGCCCCAGCCGGAAGATCCAGCTGACGCAGGCCGTCGTACGCCGTCGCCGCGGCGACCGGCAGCGCGGCCGCCTCCGTGAACGTCAGGTCATCCGGCTTGTGGGCGGCGATCGTGGTGGGGAGGAGCGTGTGCTCGGCGTACCCGCCCGTGACCGGGTTGCCGAACACCGCGTCCCCGACGGCGAACCCCCCGACGCCGTCGCCCACCCGCTCGACCACACCGGCGACCTCGCTGCCCAGGACCTCGGGGAAGGTGGCGGGCGGCGAGCCCGGCCGCCGCTTGCCCGCGCGCAGCTTCCAGTCGACGGGGTTGACCCCGGCAGCCCGCACCGCGACGAGGAGTTGACCGGGGCCGGGCTCCGGGGGCGCCTGTTCGACGAAGGCCTCCACTTCAGGACCGCCGTGCCGGGTGAATACGTAGGCCTTGGACATGTTCTCCCTCGCTACCGGATCGATGGACGCCGATGGTCATCGGCGTGCGCCGCGTGAGCGTCACCTTGGACGACCGCCATGATCGCTCCGCTATTCCCGGCGCGGCGGAGCGTTCATGGGGCCGCAATGAGTCCGGCGCTGGGCGCCGCACGGGGTGCCGCGCCGGGCGCCGCACCGTGCGCACCCTACAAAAACTGAACGGGTGGCCAAGTTTTGCTCACCCGACCCTTGACCTTCAGCGTTCAACCAATCAAGACTCTGGCCCCACAGACCCGTACTGGAGCGGATGGCGCGTTCAGATCTTGGCGCCGCGCTGGCCAGTTCGGCGTGCCATGAGCCGCGTTCAGGAGGCCATTTCGCCATGCCTGCAAGGACCCGTCGTGAACTTCTGAAGCAATTGGGTGGCACCGCCGCAGCGTTCGCCTTCGTGGCCTCCGCAGGTCCGGCCGCCGCGGCCGTACCCGCATCCGGAGCTGCGGAAGCCGTCGGCTCCCCGGGCGCGGCCGCCGCCACGCGCCGCGTCCGGGGGCTCATCGCCCGCCTCACCCTCGACGAGAAGATCAGCCTCGTCCACGGCGCCACCGACCCCCGCAGACTGGGGCAGGCGGGATACCTGCCGGGCGTCGAGCGCCTCGGCATCCCGGAGCTGCGGCTGTCCGACGGCCCGGCGGGCGTGAACGTCACCAAGTCCGCGACCGGCCTCCCGCCCGTCTCGACACTCGGCTCCTCCTTCAACCTCGAACTCGCCCGCGAATACGGGGCGGTGATGGGCCGCGAGGGCCGCACCCTGGAGATGGACGTCCTGCTGGCCCCGCAGATCGAGCTCTCCCGCACGCCGTTCTTCAGCCGCAACAAGGACCAGTCGGGAGAGGACCCGTACCTCAACGGCCTGATCGGCGCAGCCCAGGTCGAGGGCGTGCAGGCGCAGGGCATGCTCGCCCAGGCCAAGCACTTCCTCGCCAACAACCAGCGCCTGCACGAGTTCGACCGCGAGAAGCCGGAGAACTCCTACGACTTCGTGGTCGACGACCGTACGCTGCACGAGCTGTACCTGCCCGCGTTCGAGGCGGTCGTCCGCGCCGGCGTGTCCTCCGTCATGTCGGCGTACAACCACCTCAACGGCAAGTGGAATTCGGAGCAGCGCACCACCCTCACCGACATCCTCCGCGGCGAACTCGGCTTCAAGGGCTTCGTCACCTCCGACTGGGGCGCCACCCACTCGACGGCCGCGCTCGAAGCGGGCCAGGACATGCAGATGTGGGACGGCTCCTTCTACGGGGACCCCCTGAAGAAGGCCATCAAGGACGGCTCGATCCCCGAGGCCGCCCTGGACACGGCGGTCTCCCGGATCCTCGGCCAGTACGACGCCTTCGGCATGCTCGACGGCAGCCGGGTCCCCGCCCGAAAGCGGATCGACATTGAGGCCGGCGCCCGCGTGGCCCGCGAAGTCGCGGTCCAGGGCGCGGTGTTGCTGGCCAACGACGGCGGACTCCCGCTGTCGCCCGCCGCCTTGCGCGACCTCGCACTCATCGGCCCGACCGCAGGCCAGGTAGCGACATCGGTCTCGGGCGAGCGCGCGTACGGCTTCGAGGAGCGCCTGATCAGCCCGCTCGCCGCACTGCGCCGCACCACAGGGCGGAAGATCGCGTACGAGGTCGGAGTCGACCTCACGGGCACGGCTGTCCCCGCATCCGCGTTCCCCGAGGGCCTGGTCCGCAAGGGCGGCGGCATGGACAAGAAGGTCGACTTTGTCGGCTCCGAAGCACTCCCGGTCGGAACGACGGCCGAGTGGACCGGCACCTTCGTGCCGCCCACGACGGGCGAGTACGCGCTCAAGATCCAGGGCTGGGGCGCGGCGGTCTCGCTGAGCCTGGACGGCAAGGAGCTGACGACCGCGGCAGCCGCCCGTGACAGCTTCGCCCGCAAGTGGTCCTCGATCGTCCCGACCACGGACGGCCTCGACAACGGCCAGGCCGAGCCCGTGGAGCTCACCGGCGGCAGGGCGTACAAGGTCGTGGTCAAGGCGACCGGCTGGGCGGCGAGCATCGCCGAACGAGGCCAGGTCCAGGTGCGGTTCGCGTGGGTGACCCCTGAGCAGCGCACCGCGTCCATCACCGCGGCGGCTCGCCTCGCCCGGCGCGTCCACACACCGGTCGTCTTCGCCTTCAACGGCTCGGGCGGCTCGCTGGGCGGCGGCGGCGACTTCAGCACCCTCACTCTCCCCGCCCACCAGGACGAGCTGATCACGGCGGTCGCCAGGGCCAACCCGCGTACGGTCGTCGTCCTCACCACGGGTTGCCCGGCGACGATGCCGTGGAGGAATGCGGTCGACGCGATCCTGCACACGGGTTACGTCGGCCAGGAGGGCGGCTGGTCCACCGCCGACCTGCTCACCGGCCGCGCGAACCCGGGCGGCAAGGCGACGGTGACCTGGCCGAGGCGGGACGAGGACCACCCCACCCTGGACCCGGCACACCCCGAGCGCTACTACGGCGTCGACGGAGTGGTCACGTACAGCGAAGGCATCTTCACCGGCTACCGAGGATTCGACAAGGCGAACATAGAGCCCCTCTTCCCCTTCGGACACGGCCTCTCCTACACGGAGTTCGGATACCGCAACCTGTCCGTGCGCCGGGCGGGCGCGGGCTACGAGGTGTCGTTCACGGTGACCAACCGGGGCCGCCGCGCGGGCGCGGAGGTGCCCCAGGTGTACGTGGGGGCACCGCGCGGCACGGACGTCGAGATGGCGGTGAAGACGCTGGCAGCCTTCGACCGGGTGGAGCTGAGGCCGGGGCAGTCGCGCCGGGTCACGCTGCAAGTGGACGAGCGCCAACTGTCGTACTGGGACACGGACGGGGGTCGGTGGGTGCGGCCCGAGGGGCGACGCGCTGTGTACGTGGGGTCGTCGTCGCGGGACATCAGGCTGACGGGGGCGGCGAGTTGAACGCTTGACGCGACGCTCCGGTCGCCGGCGGGGAGTGCTTGAGTCTCCAGTGGGGGGAGACATCAAGGTGGGGGACATGGACGGTGACACGCTCTACTCGATCGGTGATCTGGCTCGGCGGACCGGTCTGACGGTCAAGACGGTCAGGTTCTACTCCGACGAGGGGATCGTGCCGCCCGCCGGCCGCAGCCCGTCCGGCTACCGCCTGTACGGCACCGACGCCGTCGCCCGCCTCGGCCTCGTACGCACCCTGCGCGAACTGGGCGTCGACCTCGCATCGATCAGGAAGGTCGTGGACCGGGAGGTCTCGCTGCCCGAGGTCGCCGCGGCGCACGCCGACGCCCTCGACGTGCAGATCCGCGTGCTGCGCCTGCGGCGTGCGGTGCTCACAGCGGTGGCCAAGAGGGGCTCCACCCCAGAGGAGTTGGACCTCATGCACCAGTTGGCCAAGCTCTCCGAGGCCGAACGTCGACGCCTGGTCGACGACTTCCTCGGGTCTGTCTTCGACGGACTGCGTGACCACCCCGCCTTCGCGGCGGTCGTCCGCTCGATGACCCCCGAGCTGCCCGATAGCCCCGAAGCCGAACAGGTCGAGGCGTGGGTAGAGCTTGCCGAACTGTTCCAGGACGCGGATTTCCGCTCCACCATGCAGGGAATGGCCCGCGACATGGCGACCGACCGGGCCCCCGACGACACCACGGGCCTGCCCCGCATCCTCGCCGAAGCTGTCCGAGCTCAGGTCACCCCGGCCCTGACGGCCGGCACCGACCCGGCATCACCCGAGGCGGATCCGATCGTGTCGACGCTCACGGCGCGTTACGCCCACATCGCTGGCCTGCCCGACGACATCGCCCTCCGAAGGCGGTTGGCGGCCCGTCTGGAGAGCATGGACGACCCCCGCAGGGACCGTTATCTGCAACTGCTCGCCGTGATCAACGGATGGCCCGCCCCGGAGAGTCTGGCGCCGCCGCTCGCCTGGATCGTGCAGGCGCTCCGCGTCCGGATGCCTTGATGGCACCCACGGAGCTGACCGAGGCCGGGCCGCGACGGCCGACCGCCGGCTACCGGGACCTGATACGGGTTCCCGGCTTCTGGCGGCTCGCCACCGTCGGCATGGTGTCGAAGATCCCGCCCGCCATGGCCGGCCTGAGCCTGCTGCTTCTGATCGGCCGCGACTACTCGTACACGACCGCGGGCCTCGCGGTCAGCGGCTCGGCGATCGGCCAGGGCCTGACCGCACCCCTGCGCGGACGGCTCGCCGACCAGCATTCCCCTCGCCCCGTCCTGCTCACCTGTCTCGCCGGACACCTGACGGCCACCGTCCTGCTGCTCCTGGCGGTGCACGTCGCCATCGTCGATGCGCTGGCCGGGGCCATGGGGGCGAGTGCGCCTCCCGTCGCCGTCATGATGCCAGTTGGCTGAGCCTGTCGGTCTCGCCCGTCGCTGGCGTTCGCCGTCATCGCGCTCATGACGTCCTTCGCGGTCGGTCTGCTGCTCAACTCGCCGTACGAACAGCCGAGTTCGGCCGGGAGGAGGCACTGGCTCGGGCCGCTGGTGTCCGCGCCCCTTCGGCGTCTGCTGGCCGCGGACGCACTTTTCGTCACCGCGGTCACCGCCGTCGACGTGGTGCTGCCGATCTACGCGCAGGAGTACCAGGCGGCGGGTTTCACCGGCCTGTACTTGGCGGTCCTGTCCATCGGAAGTGTGCTGGGCAGCCTCGCCCTGGCGGTCGGTGGCGACCTCGCGCCCGCGGGGCAGGCCACGGAAACGATGTCCTGGCTCAGCAGTGCGGTCCTCTGTCTCGCCGCGCTGATCGGCTGGCGCACCAGGGGGCCCGCGTACGACACCCGGTTCTCCGGGTCGGCGAAGGCGTGCGACCCGGGGACGTCCGATTGAGTCCCGGCTGTCACATCCGGGAGTGCTGTCCGGTCTGAGCTGATGACCCTGACAGCCACGCGGGACCCGGCACGGCCGGGGACCGCATCCCCACGGAGGTCGCAACCCGTGACGAACCCGATCCTGATGACGGGCGCCACCGACAGACTCGGCGGCACCCGCGGCCTGCTCCGCACCGGTCTTGTATTCCTGACGACGGTGCAGTTCATCGTCGGATGCTGGGCGCTGCTGTTCCCGCGCTCGTTCTTCGACATCCCCTGGGTGGGAATGCGGATGTCGTACAACGCGCATCTGATGATGGACTACGGCGCCATGAGCCTGGCCACCTCGGTGGTCCTCGGCGTCGGCGCCGTCACCATGCGGCAGACCATGATCCGCACTGGTCTCGCGGTGTACCTCGTCTTCGCCCTGCCCCACCTGGTCATCCACATCCGGCTGCTGCACCACCTCGCACCCGGCCAGCGCATGCCGCTACTGACCCTGTTGACGGCAGCCGTCGTGATTGCGGTCGCGCTGCTGGGGCTCACGGGCCGGACCCGGCAGGTGAGTTGATGCGGCACCACACGGCCGACGGACATGCATGAACAGGCCCTGGCCGATCAAGAGATGCGGTCGGGCGCGTTGCGCCGCAGCACCTGGAGGGCCGGGAGCGAGAGATCGGCACGTACGGCGTCCAGAAAGTCGTCAAACGCCTGCTGGACCGGCTCCCGGCGGAGGTGCCAGGAAGAGAAGGGGATCTGCTCCCGGATGGCGATGCGACGCAGAGCCGACATTTCGTGATCGAGGGAATAGGCGGTAGCGGCGGCGGGCTCTGAGCCGTGGATCCATAGAGCGGTCAGCTGCTGATTCCATACGGCATGGTGATCGCTGAGCACGCGGACGGCCTCCTCCTTCTCCGAGGAGTCGACGGACAGAGCACTGCATCGCTGGATGAGCGCTCGGTGGTGGTAAAACTCCTTGGCGACATCCTCGTAGCTGCGCACTCTGAGGTCGCGGCGCCAGCGGGCGGACTCGGAGCGGCTGTCCCAGAAACGGCCTATGACGAGCCCGGCGAGTCCGGCAATCACTGTGAGCAAGGCAGTTGCCACGAAGTTCTCCATTCAGCCTGTCGCAGTACGCGTCAGCCTGTCGCAGTACGCGCCCTAGGGCCGCGCGACCCGCAGCAGCAGGTCGTGCAGTGTCGCCCGTTCCTCCCGCGACAGCGGGGCGGTCAGCTCGTCGGTCACCCGGCTCGTCGCGTCGCTGTCGCGCAGGTAGGTGCGGCCCTTGTCGGTCAGTACGACGATGCGGCTGCGGCGGTCGCCGGGGGCCGGGCGGCGTTCGACGAGGCCGAGTCCCTGGAGGTCGTCGACCAGGCCGACGATGGCGCTCGGGTCATAGCCGAGCGCCGTGCTCAACTCCCGCTGCAGGGCGCCCTCGACGGTGGCGAGGTAGCGCAGGAGCGCGTAGTGGCGCAGCCGGAGGCCCGACTCCTGGAGCGCGGAGTTGAACATCTGTCCCGAGCGCAGACCGAGCCGGTAGAGGAGGTAGCCGGTGTCGGCGTGCAGCTCGCGCATCCATGGCTCGTCCGCGTCGACGGGCCGGGTGGACGTGGTTGCTTCGGGGGTCCTGGGAGCGGTCATAGGTCCAGCATGCCGCATTCTTGATTACGGCCGCAATCATTGACGGCAACAATGATTTGTCTTAGCTTCCTTTCTCAGGTCGGTCCGGCCGCCGTGCCGCCGGTCCTTCGTGCTGCCTCGCCGGTGAACTCGCCGTTCATCGCTGCCTGTTGAAGGGAAACTCTTCGTGCTGGACTCCTCCGCCCCCGATGCCTCAGATGTTCTCGATGGCTCCGATGCCATCGATCTCTCCGGCAAGGTCGCCGTCGTCACCGGCTCCGGTCAGGGCCTCGGACTCGCGTACGCCACCGCTCTCGCCGCGGCCGGTGCCGCCGTCGTCGTCAACGACATCGACCCCGAAGCCGCCGAGCGGGCCGCCAAGTCCCTGCGGGACACCGGCGCCCGTGCCGTCGCCGAGCCCGTCGCCGTCGGCACCTCCGAGGCCGCCGACCGCCTGGTGGCCCGCGCCGTCGACGAGTTCGGCCGGCTCGACGTGCTCGTCACCAACGCGGGCATCCTGCGCGACCGTGTGCTGTGGAAGATGACCGATGACGACTTCGATGCCGTTGTCGCTACTCATCTCAGGGGTACGTTCACCTGTGCTCGCGCCGCCGCCGTCCGCATGCGGGAGCAGGGCGAGGGCGGCAGCCTGATCCTGGTGGGCTCGCCCGCGGGCCAGCGCGGCAACTTCGGGCAGACCAACTACGCCGCCGCCAAGGCGGGCATCGCCGCGATGGCCCGTACGTGGTCGATGGAGCTGGCGAAGGCACGGATCACCGTCAACGCCATCGTGCCCGTCGCCGCCACCGCGATGACCGAGACCATCCCCGCCTTCGCGCCCTACATCGAGGCGCTGCGCGACCGCGGCGAGCCGCTGCCCGGCTTCCTGCGCAAGGGCGAGGGCTTCGGCACTCCCGAGGACTGCGCCGCGCTTGTTCCCTTCCTCGCGTCGGACGCCGCCCGCGACGTCACGGGCCAGTGTGTCGGCATCGGCGGCGACCGCCTCACCCTGTGGTCGCACCCCCAGGAGGTCAACGCGGCCTACGCGGACGGGGGTTGGAGCCCGGAGGCGATCGCCGCCGCCTGGCACACCTCCGTGGGCAGCTCCCCGCAGTCCGTCGGCATCCCCGCGCCGAAGGTCCCGGTCGCGTGAGCGCCGCCGTCATGGACCCCGAGGACCTCGTCGCCATCGACGTCCACACCCACGCCGAGGTCTCCGCCAAGGGCGCGGCCTCCCTCTCCGCCGAACTCGACACCGCGTCGACCTCGTACTTCAAGGTCGAGGGCAACCGGAAGCCCACCCTGCCCGAGATCGCCGCGTACTACCGCGAACGGCGGATGGCCGCCGTCGTCTTCACGGTCGACGCCGAGTCCGCCACCGGCACGGTGCCCGTCCCCAACGAGGAGGTCGCCGAGGCCGCGGCCGAACACCCGGACGTCCTCATCCCGTTCGCCTCCATAGACCCGTTCCGCGGCCGGGCGGGCGTGCGCCAGGCGCGGCGGCTCGTCGAGGAGTACGGGGTGCGGGGCTTCAAGTTCCATCCGAGCATCCAGGGGTTCTTCCCCAACGACCGTGCGCTCGCCTATGAGTTGTACGAGGTGATCGAGGAGACCGGCGCCATCGCCCTCTTCCACACCGGCCAGACCGGCATCGGCGCCGGCGTCCCGGGCGGTGGCGGGATCCGTCTGAAGTACTCGAATCCGATGTGCGTCGACGACGTCGCCGCCGACTTCCCCCAGCTGAAGATCATCCTCGCGCATCCGTCCTTCCCCTGGCAGGACGAGGCCCTGGCCGTGGCCACGCACAAGCCGGGCGTGCACATCGACCTCTCCGGCTGGTCCCCGAAGTACTTCCCGCCGCAGCTCGTCCAGTACGCCAACACGCTGCTCAAGGACAAGGTCCTTTTCGGCTCCGACTACCCGGTCCTCACGCCCGACCGCTGGCTGGCCGACTTCGAGAAGCTGCAGATCAAGGACGAGGTCCGCCCCAAGATCCTCAAGGAGAACGCGGCCCGCCTCCTCGGCCTCGGCCCCGCCTGAGCGGACGACGCCGACCATCCACCGAAAGGGGTCACCACCCATGCGCAACGAGGGAATCGGCTCCTGGCCCGCTCGCAGGGCCCGTAAGACCCCGCACCGCACCGCCTTCCGGTACGAGGACACCACCACTTCGTACGCCGAGCTCTATGCCCGCACCACTCAACTGGCCCGCTCTCTACGGGAGTCCGGGGTGCGGCGCGGCGACCGGATCGCCTACCTCGGCGCCAACCACCCCGCCTTCCTGGAGACGTTCTTCGCGGCGGGCGTGCTCGGCGCGGTCTTCGTGCCGCTCAACACCCGCCTTGCCGTCCCCGAACTCGCCCACCAAATCGACGACTCGGGTGCGGCCACCCTAATCCATGCCCCCACGTTCATCACGGCGGCGGAACGCCTCACCGAGCTCGCACCCGCCCTGCGTACCTGTATCGAAGTAGGCCCGTACTACGAGGAGTTGTTGTCCGGGGCGAGCATCGAACCGCTCGATGAGCCGGTCACCGGCGACGACATCAGCATCATCATGTACACCTCGGGCACGACCGGCCGCCCCAAGGGCGCCATGCTCACCCACGCCAACCTCACCTGGAACGCCGTCAACGTCCTCGTCGACGCCGACCTCACCTCCGACACCACCGCGCTCGTCACCGCCCCGCTGTTCCACACGGCCGGCCTCAACATGCTGACCCTGCCCGTCCTCCTCAAGGGCGGCACCTGCGTCCTCGTGGAGTCCTTCGACGCCGACGCGTCACTCGGCCTCGTCGAACGGCACGGCGTCACAGCGATGTTCGGCGTGCCGACGATGTACGAGCAGATGGCGCGCCGCCCGCGCTGGCACTCGGCCGATCTCACCTCGCTGCGCGTCCTGATGTGCGGCGGAGCCCCCGTGCCCGCCCCGCTCATCGCCGCGTACGCCGAGCGCGGACTCGCCTTCCAGCAGGGCTACGGCATGACGGAGGCCGCACCCGGAGTGCTGTATCTGGACGCCGAGCACGCTGTCAGCAAGGCGGGCTCGGCCGGCGTACCCCACTTCTTCACCGACGTCCGCGTGGTCCGCCCCGACCTCACGGAAGCCGACGACGGTGAAGCGGGCGAGGTCCTTGTGCGCGGGCCCCATGTCATGCCCGGCTACTGGGGGTTGCCGCAGGACAGCGCGGCGGCCTTCGCCGACGGCTGGCTGCGCACCGGCGACGCCGCGCGCCGCGACGCCGACGGGTACGTCACCATCGCCGACCGCCTCAAAGACATGATCATCTCCGGCGGCGAGAACATCTACCCGGCCGAGGTCGAGAGCGCCCTGCTCGCCCACCCGGATGTCGTGGAGTGCGCCGTCATCGGCGTGCCCGACCCGAGGTGGGGCGAGGTGCCGCGCGCCGTGGTCGTCGTCCGCGAGGGCTCCGTACCCGATCCGGACGCGCTGCTCGCCTCGCTCGCCGGTCACCTCGCCAAGTACAAGATCCCGAAATCCCTGGTCGTCGTCGCCGAACTGCCGCGCACCGCCTCCGGGAAGCTCCTCAAGCCCGCGCTGCGCCGCCTCTACGGCTCCACGCCCGCCAACTCACCACAGGAGAACGCCATATGAGCAGCACCACGAGCAGCACCGCGACCACCACCGCGACCACCACCACGACCACCGTCAACGGCCTCGACGAGCTCAAGAAGCTCGCAGGAAGCGACCTCGGTGCCAGCTCCTGGATCGAGATCACCCAGGAGCGGATCAACACCTTCGCCGACGCCACCGGCGACCACCAGTGGATCCACACCGACCCCGAGCGCGCGGCGCAGGGCCCCTTCGGCGCCCCGATCGCGCACGGCTATCTCACGCTCTCCCTCTTCATCCCCTTCTTCACCGAGCTCCTGGACGTCCAGGGCGTCACCACGAAGGTCAACTACGGCCTGGACAAGGTGCGTTTCCCCGCTCCCGTGCCCGCAGGATCGCGCATCAGGCTCGTCGCCCGCCTCGCCTCCGTCGACGAGGTGAGCGGCGGCGTGCAGATCGCCGTGGACGGCACCGTCGAGATCGAGGGCGCCGCCAAGCCCGCCTGCGTCCTGCGCAGCCTGTCCCGCTTCTACGTCTGACCGCGAGGGGCCCACCATGCCTGACGCCCAACCAGCGCACGGCACATGCCAGTTGCGCAGAGTCGCACTCTCCGGCCTGCTCGGCACGGCGGTGGAGTTCTACGACTTCCTGGTGTACGGAACCGTCGCAGCCCTCGTCTTCGGCGACCTGTTCTTCCCCGAGGCCGACTCGTCCGTCGGCACCATCGCGGCGTTCGGCACCTTCGCCGCCGGATACGTCGCACGGCCGCTCGGCGGCATCGTCTTCGGCCACTTCGGCGACCGGCTCGGACGCAAGTCGATGATGCTCCTGACCATGGTCCTGATGGGCGCGGGCAGCTTCCTCATCGGTTGCCTGCCGACGTACGACACCATCGGCGTGTGGGCCCCCGTCCTTCTCGTCCTGCTGCGCGTCGTGCAGGGCATCGCGATCGGCGGCGAATGGGGCGGCGCCACGCTGATGGTCGCCGAGCACGCGGGGGAGCGGCCGCGCGGCCTGTGGACCAGCTTCACTCAGCTGGGCGCGCCGCTCGGCACCGTGCTCTCGACGGCCGTCGTCACCCTGGTCAGCACCCTGCCCGACGACCAGTTCCGGGCGTGGGGCTGGCGGGTGCCGTTCCTGCTCAGCCTGGTGCTCCTGGGCGCCGGGCTCTACATCCGCCTGAAGGTGGAGGAGAGCCCCCTGTTCACCGCCGCCCGGCGCGAGAAGACGACAGCGCGGATGCCGTTGCTCGACGTGCTGCGCAAGCCGCGCTCCGTACTGCTCGCCGCCTGCGTCGGCATCGGCCCGTTCACCGCCCAGTCGCTGATGACCAGCTTCATGATCTCGTACGCCGTGGACTCCGGGTACTCCCGATCGCAGGTCCTCACCGGAGTCACCGTCGCCTCCTGTACGGCCCTGGTCGTGATGCCGCTGGCCAGCATCCTCTCCGACCGGGTCGGCCGCCGCCCCGTGGTACTCACCGGCGCGCTCCTCTCGGCGGCCACGGCCTTCCCCGTCTTCGCCCTCGCCGACTCCGGCAGGCCGGGACTGCTGATCCTGGCGTGCGTCATCGGCCACGGCATCGCCCAGTCCACGATGTACGGCCCGCTCGGCGCCCTGCTCACCGAGATGTTCGGCACCCGTGTGCGCTACACGGGCGCGTCCCTCGGCTACCAGACCGCGACGCTCCTCGGCGCCGGCTTCTCCCCGCTCATCGCGAGCAGCCTGCTCGCCTCGTACGACACAAGCGCCCCCGTCGCCCTCCTGCTCACCGCCGGTGCCGCCGTCACGGCGCTCACCGTCTGGCGGATCCGGGAGACGAGCGGCACCACACTCGCCGCGGAACCCGCGCAGGTCCGCCCCACGGAAGGTGTCCCCTCCTGATGCAGAAGATCCGTACGCCGATGAGAACCGCGACGGGCCTCGCCACCCTGCTCCTCATCGTGGCCGCGACACCGTCAACTGCCGTGGCCCGCACGGCAGTCGGCCACATCGAAGGCACCCTGCCCTCCGGCGCCGCCTACGTCATCGACACCCCCGAGCACTGGAACGGCACCGTGCTCCTGTTCAGCCACGGCTACCGTCCCGCAGGATCCCCGAACCCGGCGCAGAACGCCCCCGACGACGAGGTCAAGAAGAAGCTCCTGGGGGAGGGCTACGCGCTCGTCGGCTCCTCCTACGCCACCACCGGCTGGGCGGTCGAACAGGCCGTGCCCGACCAGCTCGCCGCCCTGGACACCTTCACCGCCGAGGTCGGCACGGCACGCCGCACCCTCGCCTGGGGCGAGTCGTACGGCGGCCTCGTCACCACCACGATCGCCGAACGGCACGCCGAGCGCATCGACGGCTCCCTCTCGATGTGCGGCCTCGTCCAGGGCGGCATCGCCAACTGGAACTCCACCCTCGACCCCGTCTTCGCCCTGCGGACGCTGCTCGCCCCGGACTCCGGCATCCAACTGACCCGATTCACCGGCCAGTTGGACGCGAAGGACGCGGCGGACCGCCTCGGCGGGGTCCTTACCCGGGCCCAGTCGACTCCTTCGGGCCGCGCCCGCATCGCCCTCGCGGCGGCCCTGCACTCCGTGCCCGGCTGGAACGACCCCAAGCAGCCGCTCCCAGCACCCCATGACCATGCCGCCCAACAGGCCAACCAGTACGCGGCGTTGACCGGCCTGGTCCAGGCGCCCGCCTTCTCCTGGCGCCAGGAGGCCGAACAGCGCGCGGGCGGCAGCATGTCCTGGAACACGGGCGTCGACTACACGGCGATGCTCGCGCGCTCCTCCCAGTACAAGGAGGTCAAGGCCCTCTACAAGTCCGCGGGCCGCTCCCTGAGCGCCGACCTGAACGCCCTCGCCGCCGCACCCCGCATCAAGGCCGACCCGTCCGCCGTCCGCTACATGAAGCGCAACGTCGCCTTCACCGGCCGCCTCACCAAGCCCCAGCTGAACATCCACACCACGGGCGACGCCCTCATCCCGGTCCGCGCCGAGAGCGCCTACCGCGACACGGTCACCGCGGCGGGCCGCACACCACTGCTGCGTCAGGCGTACGTCGAGAACGCGGGCCACTGCACCTTCAGCCCCGCCGAGCAGCTCGCCGCCGTGCACACGACGGAGCGCCGGGTCACGACCGGCCGCTGGGGCGACACGTCACCGGCCGCGCTCAACGCGGAGGCGCGGCACGCCGATCCGACGACGGCCGCGCGCTACGAGCACTTCAGGCCGGGTCCCTACCCGCGGCCTTCCGATCGTCCAGACCCACGCCGTCCACGGTGAGGGCACGGGTGAGCCGGTCCAGGTGCGCGCGGTACAACTCCACGAAGTCGAGGCGGCCTTCGGTGATCGCCCACTGCACCTGGAGCCCGTCCGACATGGCGAGAATTTCGCGGGCGACACCTTCGGGATCGGTGCCGGGCCTCAACTGTCCTTTGTCCAGGGCACGTTGGAGCACGGCAGCGAGCGAGCCGACGACGCGTTCGTACCGCTCCTGGAAGTACGAGTGCGCCGGGTGCGCGGGATCGCCGGCCTCGGCGGAGAGCCGGGTGTAGAGCTGGATGAGACCCGGCTGGGTGAGGTTGTACTCCGCGAGGGCGAGCACCTCACGGAAGAGCGCCCGGACGTCGTCGCCACCGGAGTCCGGGTGCAGCCGCCCGAAGGTCCGCACGGTGCGTTCGTCGCGGGCTTCGAGGACCGCCATCAGGAGGCGCTGCTTCGAGCCGAAGTGATGGGCGATGACGGTGGCGGACGTGTCGGCCTCGACGGCGATCTTCGCAAGGGAGGAGTTCAGATAGCCGGACTCCGCGAAGAGAACGAGGGCGGCGTCGATGATGCCCGCCCGACGGGCGTCCGCGGCGGCGTACTGCCCGGTGGGGCGGTGACGGGGGCTGTGCTCCATCGGGAGAGGTTAGCCGCCACGGGCCTACCCCTTGAGCCCCCTGTACAACGCCCCCACCAGATGCACGCTCCTCAAGTCGTCCCCGGACGTCCCCGAGCCCATCCGGTTCATCACGTACGCGTACGCCACCCGGTTCTCCGGATCGGCGAACGCGTACGAGCCGCCCATGCCCCCGTGGCCGAAGGCCCGCGGGTTGGGACCTGCCTGGCCGTACAGGTTCAGCATGTAGCCGAGCCCCCACTCCCACTTCTCGCCCCAGGCCGTGCCCGCCGCGAGGACCAGGTCCCGTTCGTCGGGCTCCCCTTGGCGGGTGCGCAGCTGTTCAAGCGTCGTCTCGCCGACGAGTTCGCCGGCGCCGAGTGCCGCGTACACCGTCGTGAGACCCCGCGCGGAGGCGTGGCCGTTGGCCGCGGGGATCTCTGCGCTGCGATAGGCGGCGCCGTTCACATGGCCGACCGGCAGGTACTGGAGGGACAGGGTGACGGCGGCCAGTGGGTCGGCGTCGAGCGAGCGCACCGGCGGCTCGGGCGGGGTCTTGAAGCCGCTCTGCGTGCCGGACGCGGCTACCGGCCTCGCCATGTCCGCGCACCGGCCGTGCTCGCTCACCGGGGTGCCGACGAAGACATCGGCGCCGAGCCGCTCCGTCACCTCGCTCCGCAGGAACGTGCCGAGCGAGACCCCGGTGATCCGGCGCACCACCTCGCCCACCAGATAGCCGAAACTCACGGCGTGGTACCCCTGCGCCGTGCCCGGCTTCCACCACGGGGGCGTCGCGGCCAGCGCGTCGCACACCTTCTCCCAGTCGTAGAGGTCGTCCGACGCCATCGGCTCGCGCGGCGCGATCACCCCGGAGCGGTGGCTGAGCAGCCAGCGCACCGGGATGTCCGCCTTGCCCTCTTGTGCGAACTCCGGCCAGTAGCGGGCGACCGGTGCGTCCAGGTCCAGTTCGCCCCGGTCGACCAGGAGATGCGCGCACAGCGCGGTCATTCCCTTGGTCGTGGAGTACACGTTCACCAGTGAATCGCGCTGCCACGCGCGCGTGCCGGTCTTGTCCGCGTCTCCGCCCCACAGGTCGACGATGAACTCCCCGTCGACCGTCGCGGCGACTGCCGCCCCCAGCTCGCCGCGCTCGGTGAAGTTGCGCTCGAACTCCTCGCGTACGCCCTCGAATCCTGGGGCGCAGGTGCCATGGACGCGCACGGTCATGACTCTCCTCGGTCGCTGTGTCCCCCGACCCGGGACATCCTCGCGCATGGTTGCCCCCAGCACCTAGTCCTGTGAAGGGGGCAGTGCGATCACCGGCCGCGAGGCGGCATTCGTGTCCCGCGCACCAGAGGTTGGACTTCTCTTCACATCCAGGTCACAGGCCCTTCCCCCGCGCTTGCTCCCCTTGACACACTTCACCCGCCCGCGTCCCCCACACCACACGAGGTCGAACACACCCATGCCTGAAATCAATCGCCGCCGCTTCATGCAATTCGCCGGCGGCACAGCGGCCTTCGCGACGCTCTCGCAGAGCATCGCCCGCGCCGCCGCGCTGCCCGCCCAGCGCCGCTCCGGCTCCATCGAGGACGTCGAGCACATCGTCGTGCTGATGCAGGAGAACCGGTCCTTCGACCACTACTTCGGCACCATGAAGGGCGTACGCGGCTTCGGCGACCCGCGCCCGGTGACGCTGCCCAGCGGCAAACCGGTGTGGAACCAGTCCGGCGGCGGCAAGGAGACACTGCCCTTCCACCCGGACGCCGAGAACCTCGGCATGCAGTTCATCGCCGGACTCGACCACGACTGGGCCGGCGGCCACAGTGCCTTCAGCAACGGCAAGTACGACAACTGGATCGCCGCCAAGTCCGAGCGCTCGATGGCGTATCTGACCCGCGAGGACATCCCGTTCCACTACGCGCTCGCCGACGCCTTCACCGTCTGTGACGACTACCACTGTTCGTTCATCGGGGCCACCGACCCCAACCGCTACTACATGCTCTCCGGCCACGTCGGCAACGACGGCAAGGGCGGCGGCCCGGTCCTCGGCAACCAGGAACTGGGCTACGACTGGACGACGTACGCCGAGCGCCTCGAGCAGGCCGGGGTCTCCTGGAAGGTCTACCAGGACATCGGCGACGGTCTGGACGCGGCCGGCAAGTGGGGCTGGATCGACGACGCCTACCGCGGCAACTACGGCGACAACTCGCTCCTCTACTTCAACAAGTACCGCAACGCCAAGCCCGGCGACCCGCTCTACGACAAGGCCCGCACCGGCACGAACGTCAAGGCGGGCGACGGCTACTTCGACGTGCTCACGGCCGACGTGTTGGCCGACAGGCTCCCGAAGATCTCGTGGATCGCGGCGCCCGAGGCCTTCACCGAGCACCCCAACTTCCCCACGAACTACGGTGCCTGGTACATCGCGCAGGTCCTGGACGCGCTCACCTCCAACCCCGAGGTGTGGGCCAAGACGGCGCTGTTCATCACGTACGACGAGAACGACGGCTACTTCGATCACATCGTCCCGCCGTACGTCCCGTCGTCCGCCGACCAGGGCCTGTCCACCGTGGACACGACTCTCGACTACTTCCCGGGCAACGCGCAGTACGCCGCCGGACACTACGGCCTGGGCCAGCGCGTGCCGATGATCGTCGCCTCTCCGTGGAGCACCGGCGGCTTCGTGAACTCCGAGGTGTTCGACCACACCTCGATCCTCCAGTTCATGGAGAAGCGGTTCGGCGTCAAGGAGCCCAACATCTCGCCGTGGCGGCGTGCGATCTGCGGCGACCTCACCTCCGCCTTCGACTTCGCCGTCAAGGACACCGACCCGGCGAAGCTGCCCGACACCGGCGCCTACGAGCCGCCGGACCACGAGCGCCACCCCGACTACGTGCCCAAGGCGCCCGCGAAGGGTGAGCTGCCCAAGCAGGAGTCCGGCTCCCGGCCCGCGCGCCCGCTGCCGTACGCCCCGCTGGTGGACGGCGCGGGCGCACCCGCCGACGGCAAGTTCACGCTGACGTTCAGCGGGGGCGACGCGGCGGGCGCGTGCTTCCACGTCCGGTCGCAGAACCGCACGGACGGCCCCTGGACGTACACGACGGAGGCAGGCAAGAAGATCTCCGACACCTGGAACACCGCGTACTCGAAGGGTGCGTACGACCTGTCGGTGTTCGGCCCGAACGGTTTCCTGCGGGTCTTCCAGGGCCCCGGCAAGACGGCGGGCCCGGAGGTGACCGCCCGTCACGACAAGGCGAGCGGCAACCTCAAGCTGACCCTGAAGAACGCGGGCGGCGCCGACGTCAACCTCACCCTCACCAACGCCTACGGCGGCGCGGCCGAGACGTTCAAGGTGAAGGCGGGCGGCACCGTCGAGCACACCGTCGATCTGCGGGCGAGCAAGCGCTGGTACGACGTCACGGTGAAGTCCGACACGGACGGCACGTTCCTGCGGCGCCTCGCGGGACATGTGGAGAACGGCGAGGCAGGCGTCAGCGACCCCGCGATCGTCTCGGCCTGACGTAAATCCGGTCCCCGTGCGGCGGGGCGGTGAGTCCGACGTCACAGCGCCCGCGAAGGGCTGGCGGACCGCCCCGCCCATGGGGGTACTGTGCCGGGGTGACAACGCATTCGAACACTCCTGCAGGCTGGTATCCCGACCCCCAGGGCGCGCCCCAGCTGCTGCGCTGGTGGGACGGTTCCCAGTGGACCCAGCACACCAGCCCGGACCAGCAGGCCGGCGGCGGGCAGCCGCAGGGCCAGCAGGTCCCGCAGCAGGCTCAGCCGGCGCAGCCGCAACCGGCCCAGCAGCAGGCGCAGGCGCAATACGGCCAGCCGCAAGGGCAGTTCGGCCAGCAGCAGGCGCCCCAGCAGGGCCAGTACGGTCACCCCCAGCAGGCGGCCCCGCAGGCCGACCCGGCCAAGGTGCAGCGTCAGGTCCAGCAGCAGGCGGGCGTCGCGCCCAGTGCGCAGGGTGGCGGCACGCTCTTCACCGAGCCGGTCCTCGTGGTGAACCAGAAGGCCAAGCTCATCGAGCTGACGAACGAGTACAGCGTGATGGACCAGTCGGGCAACGCGCTCGGCTCGGTCGTCCAGGTCGGCCAGAGCACGCTGAAGAAGGTCGCGCGCTTCGTCTCCAGCATCGACCAGTTCATGACGCACAAGCTCGAGATCCGCGATGCCTACGGCCAGCCGGTGCTCCAGCTGACGCGCCCCCGCAAGTTCATGAAGTCGCGCGTCATCGTCGAGCGCCCGGACGGCCAGCCGATCGGCGAGATCGTCCAGCAGAACATGATCGGGAAGATCAACTTCGCGATCATGGTCAACGGCCAGCAGGCCGGCGCGATCAAGGCCGAGAACTGGCGCGCCTGGAACTTCTCGATCGTCGACCACGCCGACAACGAGGTCGCCCGGATCACCAAGACCTGGGAAGGCCTCGCCAAGACGATGTTCACGACTGCGGACAACTACGTCCTGCAGATCCACTACCAGCTGCCCGAGCCGCTCCTGAGCCTCGTCGTGGCGACGGCCCTCACTGTTGACACCGCCCTGAAGCAGGACTCGCGCGGCTTTGGGTAAGCACCCCTGAGGGGACGCTAGAGCTTCACCGCGGAGGTCTCCGCCTGGGCCGGAATGGACGGGAGGAAGTCCTCCGCACGCGTTTGCGGGGTGGCCTCGGCCGCCTGCGGTGAGCGTGTGAGTACGACCACTCCGTACGCCGCGAGCGCCGCGCCCCCCGCCGCGAGGAACAGACCGGCCACGCCGCCCTGCAGGCGTTCGCCGAGCAGCGTCAGGCCGATCGCCGCGGCGGCCAGTGGATTGGCCAGGGTGACCACCGCGAGCGGTGCGCCCAGGCCTCCGCGGTAGGCGGTCTGGGAGAGGAAGAGGCCGCTCACGGCGAACGCGGCGACGAGCAGCGCCACGACGATCACCTGCGGGCCGAGCAGCGGCCCCGAGCGGTCCGTCGCGGCGACCGTCACGGTCTGGGTGAGCGCCGAAGCAACGCCCGACGCGAACCCGGAAGCAGTCGCGTGCCGCAGCCCCGGTCGCGTACCCGGACGGGAGAGCACGCCGATGACCGCCATCGTCACCCCCGCGACGGCCAGCGCCTCCGGCAGCTTCAGGGTGTCGTCGGGGGCGGGCCCGGACGCGGTCAGGAGCAGTGCGCCGAGCCCGATGAGCGTGAGCCCGGTGCCGCGCCACTCCAGGCGGGTGACCCGCCGGCCCGCGAGCCGCGCGCCCAGCGGCACGGCCGCGACCAGGGTGAGCGCGCCGAGCGGCTGGACCAGGGTGAGCGGCCCGTACTTCAGGGCCGCCACGTGCAGGAGTGCCGCGGAGGCGTTGAGGCCGACCGACGACCACCAGGGGCCGCTGGCGAGCAGCCGCAGGCCGCCGTTGCCGGTGTCCGCGATGCGGGATGCGAGGCGCTCCTGGGCCACGGCGGCGGTGGCGTACGCGGCGGCGGAGATGAGCGAGAGCGCGACGGCGATGAGCGTGGCGTTCACCGCCCGACCCCCGAAGCGGCCGGTTCACGCGCGGGTGCGTGCCGTCGTACGACCAGCGAGCGGCCGGGACCCGGCAGCTTGATCACGGCGAGTGCGATGCCGAGGAGCGCGGTCGCCGCGATGGCGTCGAGCCAGTAGTGATTGGCGGTCCCGACGACCACGAGCAGGGTGATCAGCGGATGCAGCAGCCACAGCCACCGCCACCTCGATGACGTCGCGGCGACAAGACCGACGGCGAGCATCAGCGCCCATCCGAAGTGCAGGGACGGCATCGCCGCGAACTGGTTGGCCATCGAGTCCGTCTGCGGGGCCGCGCCGTACACCGTCGGCCCGTACACCTGCCCGGTGTCCACGAGCCCCGTCGCGGCCAGCATCCGGGGCGGCGCGAGCGGGAAGGTGAGGTGCAGCACGAGCGCGGCCGCGGTCAGCGCGGCGAGCACCCGCCGGCTCCATATGTAGTGCCGGGGCCGCCGCAGATAGAGCCAGACCAGGAACAGCGCGGTGGCCGGGAAGTGCACTGTCGCGTAATAGGTGTTCGCGATGTGCACCAGGGTGTCGCTGCCGAGCAGCACGTCCTGGACGGCGCCCTCGCCGGGCAGGTGCAGGGTGCGCTCGGCGTCCCATACGTGATGGGCGTTGCGGAAGGCCTCACCGGTGTGGCCGTTGGCCAGCTGCCTGCCGAATTTGTAGACGAGAAAGAGTCCTACGACGAGGAGGAGCTCGCGGACGAGGGGCGGTCGGGCAGATGTGTCTGGTTTTCCGACGGCTATGTCTGACTCCCGGACGGCTATGTCCGGTTCCCTTTCGGCAGGCTCGGTTCGGGATTCCATCCCCCGGCCCCTTTACGTGATGACTGGGTGGTGCGGGTAGTGAGTGAGGGATCGCCCCACTCATCGATACGCCAGTGTACCGATACGCCAGTGTACCGATACGCGAGTGTACCGATACGACGGCGTACCGGTACACTGGCGTATCGATAGGGTCGACGAAGCCGCAGGCCGGTGAAGACGCCGCATCGAGGAGAAGAGTCATGACGTCGCGGGACCAGGCAGCAGACGCAGCGACAGCGGACCCCGGGGGCTCGCCGCGCCGCTCCAAGATCACGCCCGAGCGTGAGCAGGAGTTCTACGACGCCGTCCTCGACCAGCTCCGTGAGTGCGGCTACGACGCCGTGACCATGGAGGGCGTGGCCGCAAGCACCCGCTGCAGCAAGTCCACGCTCTACCGCCAGTGGAAGACCAAGCCCCAGTTCGTGGCCGCCGCGCTGCGCGCCAACCGCTGTGTCCGTTTCGCGGGCATCGACACCGGCACGCTCGCCGGTGATCTGCGTGAGGCGGCGCGGGCCGCGGGGGAGTGGTCAAGCCGCGACTCGATGCTGGTGCAGGCGCTCAGCCACGCGGTCCTGCAGGACGAGGACCTGCGCGACGCGCTGCGGGAAGCGCTGGTCGAGCCCGAGACACAGGCCCTGGACGAGCTGGTCGCCCGCGGAGTGGCACGGGGCGAGATCGCCGCGGACCACCCGGCGACGCGGTTCATCACGGCCCAGCTCATGGGCGTGGTCCGGGCCCGCCCGGTCCTGGAGGGCAAGTACGCGGACGAGGAGTATCTGGCCCGCTTCGTGGAGGCGTGCCTGCTCCCCGCCCTGGGTCTGACCGACCCCGACTGATCGTGGACCGGGGCCCGATGGATGACGGGCCCCGATCTGCCTGCGCCGCGCCGCACCGTGGGGACGGGGGTGGCGTGGCCCTCGCCGGGGCGGGCCGGAACCATGCGTGGTTCCGGCCCGCCCCGGCCAAGACTCCGCCGGGGCGGCGCCCCGCGCGTCACACTTCCTGGCCGCTGCCGCCTCCGCCGCCGGACGCGGCCTTGATCCCCTCGGTGATTTCGTCCATGACGGACAGCTTCGGGGACTTGTCGTTGACGTCGATGCCGAAGCGCACGATGACGAGCGTGGATTTGTCGGTGGGCGAGGGGAACGCGAGCGACTGGACGTACCCGTCGTCGCTCTTCTCCGTGACCGCCTTCCAGCGGACGAGATAGCCCTTCTGGCCCGCGACGGTGACGGCCTTCGAGGCCAACTCCTTGTGCGAGGTGACCTTTCCGTACGTCTTGCCGCCGTACGACTCCCTGGCGTTCACCGCGATGTCGGCCTTGGCGGCCGCCTCCGCCGTCTTGGCCTCGACCTTGAACCGTTCGGCGGGCCCCGAGTACGCGCCGCCCCGGGTGCAGGTCTTGGAGGTCTCCCTGGGGCAGGGATAGGGCCCCGTCGTCACCGAGGCACCGCCGCCCCCGGACACGCCGGTCCAGGAGTCGGGCACCGGAAGACTGATGCCGCTCATGACGTCGGTGGCGTACCCCTCCTCCTCAGTGGGCGGCGCTGGGGACGGCCCGCCCGGGGGCTCCGACGACTCCGGGTCCTGCGGCTCCTGGGGCGCGCCGGGCTCCGAAGGGGCGGCGGACGAGGGCGACTTGGCGGCGCTGTCACTGTCCCCGCCGCCGCCGTCGTCGGAGGTGAGGAAGTACACGCCGCCGCCGATGCCCGCGAGGACGACGACGGCGATGCCTATGGCTATCGCCGTGCGGACGCCCCGGCGGGGGCCGGTCTGCCCCGGGTAGGCCGGGTAGGCGGCTCCCACCGCGCGTACCTGGTCCGTCCATACGTTTCCGTCCCACCAACGCTCGGTGCGGGGACCGTCAGCTGACTGTCCGGGGTCGGGGTACCAGCCGGGAGGGGTTACCTGGGTCATGGGCGTCAGGGTATGAGGGTTTGGTTAGAGGGGGATGAGAGGGGGCTGTCCGTGGGCTATTGGCCGGCGTTGTGACGGGCCTCGGCGGCCTCGCCGGGGGCTTCGCCGCGGTCGAAGGCCTCGGCGGCCCGGAGCCAGCTGTCGCGGGCTCGGGCCGGGAGCTCGGCGGCTGTGTGGGTATGAGCGAGGGAGGACAACGTCAGGCCCGCGCCGTACCAGTCCTCCAACGCCCGGCAGATGCCGAGTGCTTTCTCGAAGGCCGTTGCCGCCTCGCTCGTCCTTCCCGCGTCATACAGGGCGGTGCCGAGAGTGTGCCAGGCCAGACGTTCGCCGTTGCGGCTTCCGGTCTCCTGGTGCGCCCTCAAGGCGCCGGTGCCGGCCGTGATGGCCTCTTCGGTCCGCCCGGCGTCCCGCAATGCGCTGGCGAGATTGCCCCAGCTCGTGGCCTCGCCCTGGCGGTCGCCCGCGGCATGGTGCAGGTCACGGGCGCAATGCAACGCATCGATGGCTTCGTCCAGCACGCCGCCTTGTGCCAACGCAGTGCCGAGGCTGTTCCACGCCATGGCTTCACCGTTGCTGTTGCCCACCGAGCGGTAGAGATCGCGGGAGCGAGTGCAGGCGTCGACTGCTTCCGGTACTCGCTCGACTTCCCACAGGGTGAGGCCCAGGCAGTTCCAGGCGGAGGCTTCTTGCTCGGCGTCGCCGGAGCGCTCAGAGGCCTGCTGAGCGGCCCTGCTCACGGTGATCAAGTCGTCGAAGTACCGTCGCCAGTCCAGGTAGCTCCACAGATTCAGTGCGACGGCGGTGGCTGTCGCCGCGTGGTCGTCGTACGCGGCCCACTGCGCGGCGGCAACGAGATTGGCCCGTTCCGTGTCCAGCCATGCCAATGCGTCGGCACGCCCCTCGAACAATTCCGGAACCGGTTCGCCCAGCAGCCATCGCAGATGGTCATCGGCGGCACTCACCCACCGCCGGTAGAAGGCCAGCAGCCGCCCGCGAGCGGCGTGCGTCTCCTCCACAGAACCTGGATCCTCGGCGCCCAGGCCCACCCCGTAGGCCCGCACCAAGTCGTGCAATCGCCACCGCAGTGGGCCCGTTCCTGGCACAGCGGTGACGAAGTGGGTGCCGGCCAACTCCTCCAGCAGACGGAGAGTCGCGCCATCGGACAGATCGGCCAACGCCGCGGCCGCGTCGGTCCCGACCTCGGCCGTCGGCGCCTGAGCGAGAAGCCGCAGCAACCGAGCCTGTGGGCCCGGCAGTCGGGCATAGGAAACGTCGAAGACCGGACGCAAGGAGAGTACGTCCGTCGGATCGGCGGCGTCCCGGATGTCGTCGACAAGAGACCGGATGCTGCGGTGGCGGCGTCTGCGCAGCATGGCGGAGGCCATCTGAAGAGCAAGGGGATGGTGGCCGCACGTTTCGGCGAGGTCCCGCAGCGCATCGGGTTCCCGGGCGGCGCGATCGTCCCGGTCGTCGCTCAGGTGCAGAGCAAGGGTGACGAGCTCCGCGGCGTCGCCCGGAGAGAGCGCGTCCAGATCGATGAGCCGTGCGGGAAGGTCGGTCAGCCGGTCCCGCGAGGTGACGAGTACGCGATGGTGGCCCGCGCCGACTCCGGGCAGAAGACGCGTGAGTTGCTCCGGGGCGGATGCGTTGTCCAGCAGGAGCAGCATGGGGCGCGGTTCTCTGGCGAGGAGTGTCCGGTACAGCGCGTACTGAGCCGTCGTCGTCTGGGGCAGCTGCGCGCCCCGTACGCCCAGGGCGTCCAGGAGCGCCAGTACGGCCTGATCCGCGGTGACCGGATTGTCGTCGTACCCTCGAAGGTCGACGAAGAGCATGCCGCCCGGGAACCAGCTCCTGGCGTCCGCCAGTTGCGCCGCATACAGAGCCAGCGATGTCTTGCCGATGCCGCCGAGCCCCGAGACGGCGCAGATGACGACGGGCAGCTCGGAACGGGCTCCGGGGTCCAGAACCGGCAGCAGCCGTTCCAAGTCCCCTTCACGGCCGGTGAATCCGGCAGGCGGCGCGGGAAGCGAGGCGGTCGCCGTCGGTACGGGCCCGTGGTGATGGTGCTCGTGCAGGTCGCCCTCGACCTTGCCGATGACGCGGTCGTTGAAGGTCCCTTCGCTGAAGTCGGCATGGTCCCCGCCATACGCCGTGGTCACCGGATCACGCCCCCGGACCGTTCACGGTCTTCCCGGTCACGGGCCCGTGAAAGGTGCCGCGGCTGAAGTCGATGTGGTCACCGCCGTACTGCCTCGGGAGCGGCGCCTCTCCGGGCGTGAGATCCGGAGCATCCACCTCCGGGGCCACCATCTCCCGGACGACCGCGACGGCCGCCGCGGCCGCGTTGCCGGCGGCGAGCCCCTGGCTTCCGGAGGCGTCATCGGCGGCCTTGTCAGGGTTGGCCCTGTCGCTGATCCCGCGGATGATCAGCGCCCCCAACTCCCCGGTGAGATGCGCCGCGTGAGCGACCCCGCTGCCTTCCATCTCGATGGCGACGGCGTCGTTGTAGTGGGTCCGCAGATGCTCGGCGATCGCCGACGACGCATCGGCGAGGACCACGTCCCCCACGGCGATCGGTTTGAAGTGCGCCTTGCCGCGCAGCGCTTCGCGCGCCGTCTGATCAAGGTCGTGCGGCGCCCGCCATGCCTCAGGGCGTACGAGGAAACCCTCCGGGGTCTGCTTGCCGCCGTGGATGCCGTACACCTTCGTCGCCACGACCACATCCCCGATCCCGATGTCGTCCTTCAGGCCGCCCGCCACGCCTGCGAAGATGACCGCCCGCGGCTCCAGCCATGTGGCCACACGTTCGGTGAGCGCGGCCGCGGTCAGCGTCCCCTCGCCGATCTCCAACAGGGCGATGTGCCAAGGGCTTCCGGGCAGTGGCCCGCGCACCGCACGGGTGCCGTAACGCGCGTGGACGAGCTTCTCGACCTGGGGGAGATGGCTCCGCACAGCGGCGTACTCCAGCGGGAGAGCGGTGAGCACGGCCACGGTGGGTGGTGTCTGCGGCATGTGCCTAAAGTACTGCCGTTCAGGGCGTCCGGGACCCAGGACGCGGTGACGTCGCGTGGCCGCAAGTGCCCCTGCCGCTCAGCGAGTTACCCCGTCCACCACCAGTCGCACCGGCCCCACCTCAACCGCTTCGGGAAGGTACAGGCCGCGCCGCCCCGGAGTGATCGACCCCAGTACGCTCGCGTGCCGCGCCCCCGTGCTCTCCGCAACCGTCCCCGCGAGGCCGTGCGCGGTCAGGAAGCCCAGCACGGCGAAGGCGTACGCCTCCTTCGCCGCGGACGGCAGGCCGAGTTCGTCCGAGGTGCGCACGGGGATGCCGTCGCCCAACTCTGCCCGCAGGAACGCCATCAGTGTCGGATTGGGCGTGCCGCCGCCGGAGGCGATGACCTCGGAGGCGCGGACCGAACGCACGGCGTCGGCGACCGTGCGGGCGGTCAGCAGGGTGAGGGTCGCGATGACGTCCTCGGGGGTGAGCGCCTCGTACCCGGAGAGCGCCGCCCGCAGATAGGGCAGATGGAAGAGCTCCTTGCCGGTGGTCTTCGGGGCGGGCCGGGAGTAGTAGGGCTCGGCGAGCAGCTCCGTGAGGAGCTTCTCGTCGACCGTGCCACGTGCGGCCATCTCGCCGTCGAGGTCGCAGCCCAGCCGTTCCCGCGTGAGGTCACGCACCGCCGCGTCGATGAGGGCGTTGGCGGGGCCTGTGTCGTACGCGGTGCCGTCCGGGGCGGTGATGTTGGCGATGCCGCCCAGGTTCAGCGCAGTTGGGGCGCCCGGTCGGCCGCGCAGCCACATCTGGTCGACGAGGCTGACCAGGGGCGCGCCCTGGCCGCCCGCGGCGATGTCGCGGGGGCGGAAGTCGGCGACCACGGGGAGCCCGGTCGCCTCGGCGATCCACGCGGGCTGCCCGATCTGCAGCGTGCCGTGCACCCGGCCGTCCTCGACCCAGTGGTAGACCGTCTGCCCGTGCGAGGCGACCAACTCGGCCTGTCCGTCGCACAGCTCGCGGTCCGCCTCGGCCGCGGCGGCGGCGAACGCCTGGCCGATGCGGGTGTCCAGGCGGCAGACCTCGGCCAGCGTGGTCGCGGCGGGCGGCAGCGCGGCGGCGAGCGCCGCCCGCAGCCCTTCGTCGTAACCGCGGGTGATGAGCCCCAGCGGGGTGAGCACCAGACGATCGCCTTCGATCGTCAGGTCGGCCGCAGCGGCGTCGATGGCGTCGTACGAAGTCCCCGACATCAGCCCGATTACGCGCACGTGCTGCCCCTCTCGCTCTCCTCACCCGTGCGTTTGATCATCGCAGTGCGACGCAGTGTGCGCACTCGTACGTACGATCCAGTTCGGCGGACGGGGCCCACGTCGGCGGCCGGATCTCACCCGTCCGATGCCAGCACCCGTTCCCGGCAGGCGGCGGGATCGCCCCACGCGGTGCGCAGTGCACGGGCCTTGGTCAGCCACAGGGAGAGGTCGTACTCCGCCGTGTAGCCGATCGCTCCGTGCAGTTGGAGCGCCGCGCGGGCAGCGGCGTACGCGGCTTCGCCCGCCGTGACCTTCGCGGCGGCCACATCGGCGGTGTCCATGGACAGCGCCGCCCCGTACAGCAGCGGGCGCGCGAACTCGAGGCCTGTCAGGACGTCCGCGAGGCGGTGCTTGACGGCCTGGAAGCCGCCGATCGGCGTGCCGAACTGGGTGCGCTGCTTGACGTACGCGACGGTCTTGTCGAGGAGCGCGAGCCCCACGCCGAGCGCCTGTGCGGCCGTGGCGAGCGAGGCCCAGTCTGCCGCGTGCCGGGCGGCGGAGGTCACCGAGGGGCCCGAGGCGAGGAGTTCACCGGTGCGGTGGAGGCGGCCGAGACGGCGTGCCGGGTCCAAGGAGCGGCCCACGCGCGCGTGCCCCGACGCGAGGCGGAGTTCGTCCCCGGAGACGATCAGCGCCGCCGTCGCCGCGTCCGCGTCCAGCGCGAAAGGACCGCCCTCGGGGAGCGTGAGCGTCGCCATGGCGTCTCCCGATGCCAGGGGCGGAAGCAGCCGCTTGGCGGGCTCCCCGTCGCCGAGGTCGGCAAGACGGGCGAGGAGCGCGGCCGCCGCCACCGTCTCGACCACGGGTCCCGGCACGGCATGCCGGCCTAACTCGACGAACGCCACGGCCACTTCCACGGGGAGCGGGCCCACCCCCTCGTACTCCTCGGGGACGGCGAGCGCGAACACGCCCGCGTCCGCGAGCCGCCCCCATACGGCGCGCCCCGGAGCATGGTCCCCGGCGGCCCAGGCCCGCGCGGCCGCCGGTGTGCCGGCGGCCGTAAGCATCGCGTCCAGCGAGCACGCGAACTCGCGCTGCTCGGCGTCGAGGAGGAACCTCATCAGCGGCGTCCCTTCGGCAGGCCGAGCAGCCGCTCGGCGATGATGTCGCGCTGGATCTCGTTCGTGCCCGCGTAGATCGGCCCGGCGAGCGAGAAGACATATCCCTCCGCCCACTCGCGGCTCTCCGCCCGCTCGCCGCCCTCCGTCAACTCGCCCTCCGCGCCCAGGAGATCCAGCGCCGTCTCGTGCAGCGCGATGTCGTACTCGGACCAGAAGACCTTGTTCAGGCTCGACTCGGCGCCGATCGTCTCGCCCGCCGCGAAGCGCGAGGCGTTGGCCCATGTGAAGAGCCGGTAGGCGCGGGCGCCGATCACGGCGTCGGCCACCCGGTCGCGCAGTGCCGTGTCCGCCGGGTCGCCGTGCGCGCGCCACTCGCGCACCAGGCGCTCGGCCGCGGCGACGAAGCGGCCGGGGGAGCGCAGTGTCAGACCGCGTTCGTTGCCGGTCGTCGACATGGCGATGCGCCAGCCCTGGCCCGGCTCCCCGATCACATCCTCGTCCGGTACGAAGACGTCGTCGAGGAAGAGCTCGGCGAACGCGGGCTTGCCGTCCAGGCGGCCGATGGGGCGCACGGTCACGCCGTCCGCGTCGAGCGGGAACATCAGATACGTCAGGCCCCGGTGCGGCTTGCCCTCTTCGTTCCCGGACGGATCACTGCGGAACAGGCCGAACGCGCGGTCGGCGAACGCGGCCCGCGACGACCAGGTCTTCTGCCCGCTGATCAGCCAACCGCCGTCCGTGCGACGGGCGGTGGAGCGCAGCGACGCGAGGTCGGAGCCGGAGTCGGGCTCCGACCAGGCCTGTGCCCAGATCACCTCGCCGCTCGCCATCGGCGGCAGGATCCGGGCGCGCTGCTCAAGCGTCCCGAAGTCGAAGAGGGTCGGCGCGAGGAGGTTGATGCCGTTCTGCGAGACGCGGCCGGGGCCGCCCGCCGCGAAGTACTCCTCCTCGAAGATCAGCCACTTGACGATGTCGACGCCCTGCCCGCCGTACTCCGCGGGCCAGGAGACCACCGACCAGCGGTCGGCCGCGAGCTCGTGCTCCCAGACGCGGTGCGCGGCGAAGCCCTCCTCCGTCTCCAGCGACGGCAACGGCTCGGCAGGCACATGCGCGCCGAGCCAGGCCCGTGCCCGCTGCCTGAAATCCTCTTCTCCGGCAGTGAAGTCGAGGTCCATCAGTGGCCCACCTCTTCGGTCGGATCTTTCCCGGCACTCTTCCCTAACAAGTGTTTGGTAGATTACCTTGAAGGGAGTCAGCCGTCGAGAGCTGTCGAGAGTCGTCGAGAGTGAAGAAGAGGGGGCCGCGCATGGACGCGCCCGAGTACGTGCCGGGGCACGGTCTGCTCGCGGGCCGCACGGCCGTCATCACCGCCGCGGCCGGAGCGGGCATCGGCGGCGCCACCGCCCGCCGCTTCCTTGAGGAGGGCGCGCGCGTCGTCCTGGGCGACGCCCACCCGCGCCGCACGAAGGAGGCGGTGGCGGCGCTCGCCGGGGAGTTCGGCGCCGACCGCGTCGACGGCATGCCCTGCGACGTCACGGACGAGGCCCAGGTGCAGGCCCTCTACGACCTGGCCGAGCAGCGCCACGGCGGTCTGGACATCGTCGTGAACAACGCGGGGCTCGGGGGCACCGCCGAGCTGACCGAGATGACCGACGAGCAGTGGGACAAGGTCATCGACGTGACGTTGAACGGCACCTTCCGCTCCACCAGGGCCGCCCTGCGCCGCATGCGGGCCGCCGACCGGGGCGGCGTGATCGTGAACAACGCGTCGGTGCTCGGCTGGCGCGCCCAGGCGGGCCAGGCGCACTACGCCGCGGCGAAGGCCGGCGTCATGGCGCTCACCCGCTGCGCGGCCGTCGAGGCCGCACCCCACGGGATACGGATCAACGCGGTCTCGCCCAGCCTTGCCATGCACCCGCACCTCGCGAAGGTCACCTCTCCCGAGCTGCTCGAAGAGCTCACCGCGCGCGAGGCGTTCGGGCGCTATGCCGAGCCCTGGGAGATAGCCAACGTCATCGTCTTCCTGGCCAGTGAGTACTCCTCGTACATGACGGGGGAGACGGTCTCGGTCAGCAACCAGCACGCTTAGGCGGAGAATGACCGTGTGTCGAAACCGAAGCAGAGCAGCACCACAAAGAAGAAGGCCCCGGTGAGCCCCTCGCCCGAGCGTCGTAGCGAGCTCCTCGCCATCGCAGCCGACGTCTTCGCCGAACAGGGGTACAACGCGACCACGGTCCGCAAGATCGCGGACGCCGCCGGCATGCTCGCCGGCAGCCTCTATTACCACTTCGACTCCAAGGAGTCGATGCTCGAAGAGATCCTCTCCACCTTCCTCACCGAGCTGTGGGACGGGTACGACACCGTGCTCCAGTCGCAGCTCGGCCCCCGCGAGACCCTCGAGGCGCTCGTCACCGAGTCCTTCCGCGAGATCGACCGGCACCGCTCCGCCGTCGCCATCTACCAGAAGGAGTCCAAGCACCTGGTCGCGCAGGCGCGCTTCCAGTACCTGGCCGACTCGCAGCAGCGCTTCGAGAAGGCATGGCTGACGACCCTGGAACGGGGCGTCGCGGAGCACGTCTTCCGTGACGACCTGGACATCCGGCTCGCCTACCGCTTCGTACGCGACACCGTCTGGGTCGCCGCGTCCTGGTACCGCCCCGGCGGAGGCCACAGCCCCGAGGAGATCGCCCGCCAGTACCTCTCGATGGTCCTGGACGGCATCTCCGTAAGCACGTAGAGCGCGCGTCGTCGCCCGGCGGCCGCACCGACCGAGGAGCACGAGGAGTACGCAGTCATGGCCGAGGCCTACATCGTCGAAGCGGTCCGCACCCCCGTCGGCAGGCGCAAGGGAGGCCTCTCGGCCGTCCACCCCGCCGACCTGGGAGCCCATGTCCTGAAGGCACTTGTCGAGCGCACGGGCATCGACCCGGCCGCCGTCGAGGACGTCGTCTTCGGCTGCCTGGACACGGTCGGCCCGCAGGCCGGCGACATCGCCCGCACCAGCTGGCTCGCGGCCGGACTGCCCGAAGAGGTGCCCGGCGTGACGATCGACCGCCAGTGCGGCTCCTCGCAGCAGGCCGTGCACTTCGCGGCGCAGGGCGTCCTGTCCGGCACCCAGGACCTCGTCGTCGCCGGCGGCACCCAGAACATGTCGATGATCCCCATCGCCTTCGCCTCCCGGCAGGCCGCCGAGCCGCTCGGCCTCACCGAAGGCCCCTACGCGGGCAGCGAGGGCTGGCGCGCCCGCTACGGCGACCGGCCCGTCAACCAGTTCCACGGCGCCCAGCTGATCGCCGAGAAGTGGGGCATATCCCGCCGCGACATGGAGGAGTTCGCGCTCCGCTCGCACCAGCGGGCGATCCGCGCGATCGACGAGGGCCGCTTCGACCGCGAACTCGCCGCCCATGGAGACGTGACCACCGACGAGGGCCCGCGCCGCGACACGACCCTGGAGAAGATGGCGGGCCTCAAGCCCGTCCTGGACGACGGCACCATCACCGCCGCCTGCTCCTCGCAGGTCTCGGACGGTGCCGCCGCGATGCTCATCGCCGGTGAACGGGCCGTGCGGGAACACAGGTTGACGCCCCGGGCCCGCGTCCACCACCTCTCCGTGCGCGGCGAGGACCCCATCCGCATGCTGTCCGCGCCGATCCCCGCCACGGCGTACGCGCTCAAGAAGACCGGCATGAGCATCGACGACATCGACCTCGTCGAGATCAACGAAGCGTTCGCGCCGGTCGTCCTCGCCTGGTTGAAGGAGACCGGGGCCGACCCGGACAAGGTCAATGTCAACGGCGGCGCGATAGCACTCGGCCACCCTCTCGGCGCGACGGGCGTCAAACTGATGACGACACTCCTGCACGAACTGGAGCGAACCGGCGGCCGGTTCGGCCTCCAGACCATGTGCGAAGGCGGCGGCCAGGCGAACGTGACGATCATCGAACGCCTCTGACGGCGTCCAGCCCCGGCCCCGTCCCTCACCCCTTGCGGCGGTTGCTGCCCGGACCCCGCACCGCGGAAGCCTCTACCCCGCTAGTCTCGAGGTCTGTACGTCGATTGAGCGACCTCAGGAGGTAGCGCGATGACGCAGGGACGGCCCGGAGGAGCCACCTGGGCCCCGCTGTGGGAGCGCGACGCGGAACTCGCTGCGGCCGCACGGGCCGTGGACGAGCTGTGCTCCGACTCGATGACGGCCGGCGGTCTGCTCGTCTTCCGCGGCGAGGCGGGCATCGGCAAGACGGCGCTGCTGACCGAGGTGCGCCGGATCGCCGAGGGACGGGCCACGGTCTGGTCCGCGCGCGGCGGCGAGACCGTCACCTCCGTCCCTTTCAACGTCGTACGACAACTGCTGCAGCCGGCCCTTGTCTCCCTCACGCCCGACGAGGCCCGGGAGTATCTCGGCGACTGGTACGAGATCGCGGGACCCGCGCTCGGCATAGCCGAGCCGGGCGGCGTCCAGGCCGACCCGCAGGGCGTGTGCGACGGCCTGGTCGAGGCGGTCGCACGCCTGGCGGGGCTGCACTGGCCGCTCGTCCTGATCATCGACGACGCGCACTGGGCCGACCAGGAGACCCTGCACTGGCTCGCCGCGTTCGCCCAGCGCCTTGCCGAACTGCCGGTCCTCGTCGTGGTCGCCCACCGACCGGACGAGGCCAAGGGAGACAGCGCGCGGCACCTCGCGGCGGTCGGCGCGGCGTCCGGCCCCTCGACCGTCCTGCGGGCGCTCACCCCGGACGCCGCGGCCGGACTCACCCGCGCCACGCTCGGCGAGCACGCCGACGCCCCGTTCTGCCGCGAGGTGTGGGCGGTCACCGGCGGCAATCCGTACGAGTCCGTGGAACTGCTGGCCAAGGTGCAGGACAGCGAGCTCGAGCCGGTGGAGGGCTCCGCGGACGAACTGCGCGCCCTGAACCGATCGGCGCGCGGCCGCGGCCTCGTCGCCCGCCTCGAAGGACTCGGCACAGATGTCACACGGTTCGCGTGGGCGGCAGCGATCCTCGGCGAGGCGATCCCCCTCGACCTCGCCGCCTCGCTCGCCGGGATGACGCGAGAGACGGCCGAGCGGTGCGCCGAGCGACTGCGCACCGCGCGCATCCTGCTCGGCGACGACCGGGGCATGGAGTTCGTCCACCCGCTGATCGCCAGCGCCGTCTACCGCTCGATCCCGACCGCGACGCGCACCGCGATGCACGGCCAGGCCGCCTGGGCCGTCACGCTGTCGGGGCGAGGCGCGGCGGCCGCGTCCCGGCACCTCCTCGAAGTCCACCCGGACGACGACCCCGAGCTGGTCGAGCAGTTGCGCCAGGCCGCGGCCGAGCATCTCGCGGTCGGCGCACCGGACGCGGCCCGCCGCTGTCTGGAGCGGGCCCTGCGGGAACCGCCGCTCCCCGAGAACCACGCGCGCGTGCTCTACGAACTGGGCTGCGCCACCCTCCTCACCTCGCCCGCCACCACCATCCGCCATCTCAGTGAGGCGCTCCACACACCGGGGCTCGACCGCACGCTGAGAGTGGACGCGGTCTGCCGCCTGTCCCAAGCCCTGGTGCACAACGACCAGTTGGAGGAGGCCCTGCGCGTCGTCGACGCCGAGGCCGCGCGCCTCGAGCCGGGCCCGGACCGGATGCGGCTGCAGGGTGTCCACTACATGTGGGAGGGCATCCACGCCGGCGAGGAGGACGCGACGGGCCGCTCACGCCGCCTTGCCGCGCTCGCCGGACCGCTGCCGGGACGCGACAACTCCGAGCGCGCCCTGCTGATCCTGCGCGCCTTCGACGCGATGACCCGTGGGGAGAACGCTGAGGAGATCGTCGAACTCTGCGACCGAGCCCTGGTCAACGGCCGGCTCGCGCCCGGCCTCGGCTGGACCGACACCGAGTGGGGCTTCGAGCTCCTGATGATGCTGGGCAGCGCCTACATCTTCACCGACCGGCTCGACCGCGCCGAGAGCCTCTTCGCGGAGGCGGTCCGCGCCTATGAGACGGCGGGCTGGAGCGGCGGCCACCTGGCGCTTGCCAAGGCCTGGGTCGGCCTGGTGCACCGCAGGCGCGGACGCCTCACAGAAGCGGAGGACTCGCTGCGGGACAGCCTGCGTCTCGCCGACCGCGTGGGCAGCGGCCTCCCGATGCACTGGGACGCCGCGTGCATGCTCATCGACACACTGCTCGCGCGCGGCAAGGTCGACGAGGCACAGGAAGTCGCCGAACGCTACGGCATCGCGCCGCCCTACCCGTCCACGATCTTCGTGCCCGACATCCACTCCGTACGCGGCCGTCTGCTGATCGCCATGGGACAGCGGACCGAAGGCGTCAACGAACTGGAGGTCGCCGCGAAGGCGTCCAACGCACGCGGCCGCTACAACACGATCGTCGCGCCCTGGGCGCACGATCTGGCCCGCGCGCTGGCCTCGGAGGATCCGCGGCGGGCCGCCGAACTGGCCGCGGACGCGCGGGTCCAGGCGGAGCTGTTCGGCACGGAGACGGCCATCGGTGAGGCGCTGCGGTGCGCGGCGTCCCTGGAGAGCGGGCAGCGTGCGGTCGACCTGTACGCGCGAGCGGTCGCCTGCCTTGAGGCTTCGCCGTGCGCGTACGAACACGCGGTGGCTCGGGTCGAGTACGGGATCGCGGCGGGGGCCGCCGGCGAGTTGGCGCGGGGTCTTGCCTTGGCCGACGCGTGCGGGGCGGACGGCCTGGCCGCCCGGGCGCGGGCGTCGTTGGAGGTGGCCGGGGTGTGAGCGGGCCGGCGGCTACGGGTGGCCGTAGATCACCGGCTCCGCCGAGTCCGTCCTCAAACTCCCCCCCAAGCTCTCAAGGAGCAGGGAGGGACCCCCTCGACGGGCTGAGATGTCCCAGGTGTCTCGTCACCTCCGCCGCCTCCTCCAATATGCGCGCGATCAACTCCTCGCACGAGGGCAGGTCTTCGATGAGGCCTGCCACCTGGCCGGAGGCCATGACGCCCGCCTCCGGGTGGCCGTCCACCATGGCTGTCTTCAGCATCATCGGCGTATTCGCCGCCAGCAGGATCTGGCTCCACGTCAGGTCCTTGCCGTGCCGCATCGTCAGGCCGTCCCTGGCCATGTCACGCCGGCTCATGCCGGACAGCTTGCGGAACGCCGCCGCGTGGCGCACCGCGCGTGTGAGGGACGACAGGCGGCCGGACTTCTCGAGGGCGGCCACCAGGTCCGTGCGCAGCATGCGATGGGGGAGGCCGTCCACCCGGGTCGTCACCGTGACGTCCTTGACCGATGCCGCCAAGTAGCGCGCCTTCACCGCGTCCGGGACCGTCGAGTCCGAGGTCAGCAGGAAGCGCGTGCCCATCGCGACGCCCGCCGCGCCGTACGCGAGTGCGGCGATGAGCCCCCGTCCGTCGTAGAAGCCACCCGCGGCGATCACCGGGATGTCCACCGCGTCCACGACCTGCGGCAGCAGCACCGTGGAGGCGACTTCCCCGGTGTGTCCGCCGCCCTCGCCGCCCTGCACGACGACCGCGTCCGCGCCCCACGCGGCGACCTTCTCCGCGTGCCGCCGCGCGCCGATGGACGGGATGACGACCACCCCGGCGTCCTTCAGCTCGGCGATCAGTTCCTTCGAGGGGGCCAGGGCGAAGGACGCGACCCGTACGCCCTCTTCGACGATGATGCGTACGCGGTCCCGTGCGTCGGCCGCGTCGGCGCGCAGATTGACCCCGAAGGGCTCGTCCGTACGGGACTTGACCTCCCGGACGGCGGAGCGTAGCTCGTCGACGGTCATCGTGGCGGAGGCCAGGATGCCCAGGGCGCCCGCGTTCGCCGTCGCGGAGACCAGGCGGGGGCCTGCCACCCACCCCATGCCGGTCTGCACGATCGGATGGCGGACGCCGACGAGTCTGGTCAGCGCCGTCTCCATGGTGGCCGGTCCCGGCGTCATGCGCGCACCTCGCGGTCCCGCAGGCCGCGCGGGTCCACCACGTCCCGGATCAGCCGCAGTTCCTCCGCCGACGGCTCGCGCGTGTACGGGACGTCGTCCGGAGTGGACAGGGCGAAGCCCGTCGCCTCCCGGACCTGATCGAGTGTCACCCCCGGGTGCAGCGAGGCAAGGCGCATCGTGTGGTCCGCCGTCGCGAAGTCGAAGACGCCCAGGTCCGACACGACTCGGCGCAGATCGTGGAAGCGCGTCGCGGAGGGTCCTGCCGCCGCCGCGCTGTCGTGGCCCACGCCGCTGATCATGTCGACCTTCTCGACGAAGACGCGCGTCGAGTGGCGCGGGATCCAGTAACTCACCGGATTGTTCAGGGTGTTGACGGGGGCCCCGCGCACGCCGAGCAGCTGGCGCTTCGGTCGCTCCCAGTCGCCGATGCACGAGATGTTCTGATTGCCGAAGCGGTCGATCTGGCTCGCGCCCATCATCACGTGACGCCGACCGCCCATGACCATCGTCAGGTGCTTGCGGTACGGCAGCCAGCCCTCCGTCACCGCCGACGGCGCCCCCACAGCGGGAACGTCGCCGATCAGGAGCGCCTCCCCGTCCGTGAGCAGCAGATCCGGCGAGAACGTCAGCTTCGCCAGACGGGCCCCGATCGACGGCACCGTGCCCATCGGGGATGCGAGGACCTCGCCCGCGTCCCGCCAGGCCTCGGCGCAGGCGATCACGCAGTACTCGGCGCGGGTGACGGCGGCCGCGGTGGGCGCCGCCGATTCTGTCTGCGTCATCGCTGCTCCTTGTGCCAGGTCTGGACGGCCGTCCGGTAGTCCTGCTCGGTTCCGGAGAGGAAGCGGTCCTGGAACGCCCGCCAGGCGTCAGGGTCGCCCGCCGCGGTGGCGTACGCCTTCTGGAAGGGCTCGTCCCGGCCGTAGTCCGGCACGCACGACGTGAAGTGCGCCCCCTTCGGCGTCTCGGTCACCCCCGTCACCGCGTGCCGTGAGATCAGCATCGTCTGCGGCGCCGCGTGCTCGGTGAGCGCGGCCGACTCGACGATCCGCTCGCAGGCCACATACGCGGTGTCGGCCGCCTCGCAGAACAGGTCGTCGAAGTACGGATCGGGACCCAGATACTGGGCGTTGCCCAGGCGGTCCGCGCGGTTCATGTGCACCAGCGCCGCGTCCATCCGCAGGGCGGGCACCGCCACCAGATCCTCCCCGTCCTCGTACGGCGAAGTGACCTTACGCAGCTGGGGGTTGACCCGCAGCACGTCCGAGCCGAGGCCCGCGCGGATCGGCAGGAACGGCAGCCGCTGGGCGCCCGCCGTAAGGCCCTGCATGAACATCGCCTCGTCCAGCTCGACGAGTTCGAAGGCGCCACGCTCGCGTGCCGCCCGGAAATGCGGCTCCAGGGGGATCGAGTCGAGTGTCGTGAACGCCGTCACCAGCTTGCGGATCCGCCCGGCCGCGGCGAGCAGGCCGATGTCCGGGCCGCCGTACGCGACGACGGTGAGGTCCGTGACCTCGGACCGCAGCAGCGCCCGCACCAGTGCCATCGGCTTGCGGCGCGAACCCCAGCCGCCGATGCCGAGCGTCATCCCGCTCCGCAGCCGCCCCACGATCTCGTCGGGCGTCATGGTCTTGTCCGTCATGCCCTGCCCTTCTCTGCGGTCTTCTCTTCCGTCTTCTCTTCCGTCTCGTCCTTCGTCCCGAAGCCGTCGCGGACGCGGTCGGCCAGGCCGCTCAAGTTCGCCTCGAAGGTGAAGCCCTGCTCGAAGCGGTAGCTCCGGTGCACGTCGACCGGGTCGATGCCGTTGATCGCGGCCTTGGCGAAGCGCAGCAGCGTCCCGTCCTTACGGGCGATCTCCCGCGCCAACTCCAGGGCCGCGTCGCGCAGTTCCGCGCGCGCGACGACCCGCCACACGGAGCCGTGCGCGTGCAGTTCGGCGGCGGTCGCCGTGCGCGAGGTGTAGTACAGGGCGCGCATCAGGTGCTGCGGCACCAGACGGGCGAGGTGGGTTGCCGCGCCGAGCGCGCCCCGGTCGAGCTCGGGCAGGCCGAACCTGGCGTCGTCGCTCGCCACGATCGCGTCCGCGTTGCCCACGAGTCCGATGCCGCCGCCCAGGCAGAAGCCGTGCACCGCGGCGACGACCGGCACCTCGCACTCGTACACCGCGGAAAACGCTTCGTAGCACCCGCGGTTGGCGCCTATCAGGGCGCTGTGCCCGCTGTCGCGCTGCATCTCCTTGATGTCCACGCCCGCGTTGAAGCCGCGGCCCTCCGCGGCGAGGACGACACAGCGTGTCCCGGAATCCCGGCCTGCCGCGCGCACCGCGGCCGCCAGGTCGTACCAACCGCGCACAGGCAGGGCGTTGACGGGCGGGAAGTCGACGGTGACGACAGCCACGCCCTTGTCCGGGCTCGAGGTGGAGACAGACATCAGAGGATCCGCTACCTTTCAACCAGGCACTTTCAACCAAACATTTGTTAGTTGGAAAGGTAGCAGCGATGACTGACACGCGACAGGGCGTGCGACCGGCCGGGCAGCGGGGCGCGGGGCAGGTGGTCGTCGTCACCGGCGGCACCCGGGGCGTCGGCGCCGGCATCGCGCGCAGCTTCCTCGCCGCCGGCGCGCACGTCGTCGTCTGCGCCCGCCGGCCGCCGGAGAGCCCGGTCGAAGTGGACGGCGCGGCGGCCGAGTTCCGCCCCCTCGATCTGCGCGACCCGGAATCCGCGCGCACCTTCTTCGCCGATGTGGCCGCCGATCACGGCCGGTTGGACGTGCTGGTGAACAACGCGGGAGGATCGCCCTTCGGGCTGCTCGCCGACGCGTCCCCGACCCGCCAGGCCAAGATCGTCGAACTCAACCTGCTGGCCCCGTTGTACGCGTCGCTCGCGGCGTACGAGGTGATGCGCGCGCAGCGTCCCGCGGGCGGCAGCATCACCATGATCGGAAGCGTGAGCGGCACCCGGCCGTCTCCCGGCACGGGCGCCTACGGCGCGGCCAAGGCGGGCCTGGAGAACCTGGCCAGGACGATGGCCGTCGAATGGGCCCCCACGGTGCGGGTGAACACCGTCGTCCTCGGCCTTGCCCGGACCGAGAGCGCCCATCTGCACTACGGCGACGAGGCAGGCATCGCGGAGGTCGCCCGCACGGTCCCGCTGGGACGGCTCGCCGACCCGTCGGACGCCGGGGACGCGTGCGTGTTCCTCGCCTCCGAGGGCGCGCGCTACATCAGCGGCGCGGCGCTGCATCTGCACGGGGGCGGTGAGCGCCCGGCGTTCCTCGACGCGGCGTCCGCGAACAAGTAGCCACCAGCAAGTAGCCACCGGCAAGGGAAAGGGTTCCCCCCATGACTGCCAGGAACGGAATCTGCGAGGGCCGTGTCGTGATCGTCACGGGTGCGGGGCGCGGCCTTGGGCGGGCGCACGCGCGCGCGTACGCCGCCGAGGGCGCGAGGGTCGTCGTGAACGACCTCGGTGTGGGGCCTGACGGCTCCGGGGCGTCCGGCGGGCCCGCGCACGACGTCGTAGCGGAGATCCGCGCGGCGGGCGGCGTGGCCGTCGCGCACGGCGGGGACATCGCCACGTCCGAGGGGGCGGCGTCCCTGGTCGCGGCCGCCGTCGACACGTACGGGCGGCTCGACACCCTGGTGAACAACGCGGGGTTCCTGCGTGACCGGATGCTGGTGAACCTGGATGAGGACGACTGGGACGCCGTCATGCGCGTCCATCTGAAGGGCCACTTCCTGCCGCTGAAGCATGCGGCGGCGTACTGGCGCGCCGAGGCGAAGGCCGGGCGTGCGCGGCACGCGTGCGTGGTCAACACCAGCTCCGGGGCGGGCCTGTCGGGCAGCGTCGGCCAGGGGAACTACAGCGCGGCCAAGGCCGGGATACTCGGCCTCACCATGGTCGCCTCCGCCGAATTCGCCTCCTACGGAGTACGGGTGAACGCGATCGCGCCGGCCGCGCGGACGCGGATGACGGAGCAGACCTTCGCCGAGACCATGGCCGCGCCCGAGGACGGGGGCTTCGACGAGATGGCCCCGGAGAACGTGTCACCGCTCGTGGTCTGGCTCGGCTCCGAGGTGTCGGACGGTGTCACTGGGCGGGTGTTCGAGGCCGAGGCGGGGCGCATCACCGTGATGGAGGGGTGGCGGCCGGGGCCCAGCGCGGACAAGGGGGCGCGGTGGAGTCCGGCGGAGGCGGGGGAGGCGACGCGGAAGTTGCTCTCGCGGGCGGAGGTTCCTCAGCCGGTGTATGGGGCGAGGTAGGGGCTCACCGGCTCCGCCGAGCTCGTCCTCAAACGCCGGACAGGCTGGATTTTCCAGCCCGGCCGGCGTTTGAGGCCGCAGGGTACGACCGCCAGGTGCGGCTACCCGCCCGAGGCGACCTTCACCGGCTCAGTGCCATCGGAACTGTGCCGCGCAGCCCAGTTCTCCAGGGACGTCCGGCACGCGTGATCCAGATGCCGCAGCCCCGTGAGGTCCAGCTCGATCGGCCGGTCCTGGGGCAGCGCCTCCAGCGCGTCGAGCAGCTTCGGCAGCCGCAGGAACGTCGCGTTGCCGGACAGGTGCGCCCGGATCGGCCCGGCTCCCTTGTCGACGACGTCCACATGCACGTGGGACGTCTCCCAGGCCGTCTTGATCACGGCGAGGGCGAGACCGATGAGGACGCCCTCGAACATGCTGACCGAGACGATCGCCGCGGCCGTCACGGCCAGCACGACCGCCTCGCCGCGGTGCTCACGCCACAGCTGCGCCAACTGCCGTACGGGAACCAGCTTGCAGCCCGCGTGCACGAGGACACCGGCGAGCGCGGCGACCGGGATGATGCCGAGCGCGGCGGGCAGCAGCGCGGCGAAGAGCAGGAGCCACACGCCGTGCAGGACGCGGGACGCCTTGGTCCGCGCCCCCGCCTGCACATTGGCCGCGCTGCGGACGATGACGGCGGTCATCGGCAGCGCGCCGAGCAGCCCGCACACGGTGTTGCCCGCGCCCTGGGCGATCAGTTCCTTGTCGTACGACGTACGCGGACCGTCGTGCAGCCGGTCCACCGCGGCCGCGCTGAACAGGCTCTCCGCGGAGGCGATCAGGGCGAAGGCGAGCACGGTGCCGATGGCGCCGACTCCGGCCAGTTCCTCGAAGGCTGCGGCGTCCGGCACCTGGACCGCCTCTACGAGCCCCTGCACCTCGACCGTGGCCACGGGCAGCGAGAAGAGCAGCGAGGCACCCGTGGCGAGCGCGACGGCGGCGAGCGGGGCGGGCACCACGCGGACCTTCGCGGGGAGCCTGCGCCACAGCACGAGGACGGCGATGGTGCCCGCGCCGAGACCGAAGGCGGTCAGCGCGCGCCCCGAGCCGAAGGTGTCGGCGAGCAGCCCGGGAAGACCGGCGATCTTGCCGAGCCCGCTCGCGGGTGCTTCGAGGTCCGCCATGGCGTACAACTGCCCGGCGATCAGGACGAGTCCGATGCCGGCGAGCATGCCCTCGACGACGGCCACGGAGATGGCACGGAAGAAGCGGCCGAGCCGCAGCGCACCCATGGCGAGCTGGAGGATTCCTGCGGCGAGCACGAGGGCGCCGAGCGCCGCGATGCCGTACTCCTGGACGGCTTCGTAGACGAGGACGGTGAGTCCGGCGGCGGGGCCGCTGACCTGGAGGCTGCTGCCGGGAAGGAGGCCGGTGACCAGGCCGCCGACGATGCCGGTGATCAGGCCGAGTTCGGCGGGCACCCCGGAGGCGACGGCCACGCCGACACACAGAGGAAGTGCGACGAGGAAGACGACTACGGAGGCGGCGAAATCGTGCCGCGCGCCGCCCGGGAACCGGAAGAGCGAGCGGGCGCGATCGAGTGGGGAGGCAGGGGAATGCTGCATGTCGATGACTCCTGAGCGCCGTGGGGGGCGCATCGGTGTGACGCGGACGTATCGGTTCCGGCGAGGGCGACGACGTGCGGATGGTTCACGCGCGCGTGGCGCCCGGACGGTCCGCGTGCGCGGACGTCTTCGTGCCGGAGAGGCCGATCAGCAGCGGAAGACCTGGAGGAGTGCGGGCAGGCCGCGGCCCGCGGGTCTTGTCTCGCGGTGGGTGGAGGCGACCGGGTGGTACGCGCGTGTGGCGGCGTCCAGGGGTGTGACGGTTCCGGAGTCGGGGCGCGGGACGGAGTCGGGGGAGAGGTCACGGCAGTTGGGACGGCCACGGGCCCGGAAGTGCTCGGAGGTCTCCTCCGGGCTCGCGTCGTCGTCGCAGTGCGCGTACGGAGCCGTGGTCGGTGCCGTACGGGACTCCGCGCCGGACGCGGGTTCGTTGACCCCGTTCGCGAAGAACTGGACAACCATGAGGACCACTGCGACGAGCGCAGCGAACAGCGCCCCTCGGCGCACTCCTGCTCGCGTCACAGTGGTGTGGTCCTCACGTGGCTGCGTAACTCCCATGGTCACCAAGTAACTTAACCGCCCGAATGTGTCACCCGAGTGACCGGGTGGTGACATGACTCGATAGTCGCCCTTCGCTTATGCGTACGTGGCGCATTTGTGCCGGGCGTGGCCAATGATTCAAGCTCGGCGTTGGTTCACGCCCGGCGACGGTCAGTGCGCGTGTGGCCCACCCGTCAACCGCGGCTTCCCGCGCGGCACGAGCGCCCAGGTGGCGGCGGCTCCGACCGCGGCCGCGACGGCGCACACCAGGAACGCGTCCGTGAACCCGCCGCTCGCCCCGCCCTCGATGCCGGCCGCGGCCACGGTGGAGACCACGGCGACGCCCACCGAGCCACCCACTTCGTGGAAGGTGTTGACCACACCGGAGGCGACGCCCGCCTCCTCGGGGGCGATGACCCCCAGGGCGGTGGTCGTGGCCGCCACGAACACCGAACCGAGCCCCAGCGCCGCCACGGACATGCCCGGCGCCACCACCGCCCACGGACTGCCGTCAGGGCCGACGCCGGTGAGCAGGCCGGTGCCGATGCCCGCGAGCCCGAGCCCCACCGCGGCCGTGGTCCGCGCCCCGAGCCGGCCCACGAACTGGCCGCCCAGATGCGCTCCGACCGCCGTTGCGACGGCCACCGGCAGGAACAGCACCCCGGTCCGCAGGGCGCTGTATCCGCGTACCTCCTGAAGGAACACCGACCCCAGGAAGAACAGCGAGATGAGCAACGCCGTGGCGACCAGCATCAGATACGAGCCCACGACGACCGGACGGCGTCGCAGCACCGCCAGGTCGATCAGCGGTGTGCGCTGCGCGCGCTCGACGGCGACGAACGCGCCGTACGCCGCCACCGCGACCGCCACCGGCACCAGCGTCCGGAGATCCGACCAGCCGGTGTCGCCCGCCGCCACCAGACCCTGGATGAGCGCGCCCGTACCGGCGGTGACCAGCAGGGCCGCGCCGATGGGCACGTTGACGTAGAAGATCCACTCCCAGCCCGGGCCGTCGGTCAGGACCCCGCCGAGCAGGACGCCGAACGCCGCGCCCGCGCCGCCGATCGACGCCCATACGCCGAGCGCGCGATGGCGGTCGCGACCGTGGAAGGACGTGGTGACGATCGCGAGGGCGGCAGGGGAGAGCAGCGCGGCGCCGATGCCCTGGGCGGTGCGTCCCGCGAGGAGCGTCGTCGCGTCCGACGCGAGCCCGGTGACGAGCGAGGCGACCGTGAAGAGGGCGAGCCCGGCGAGCAGCGTGCGGCGTGCCCCGAGGACGTCGGCTAGCCGCCCGCCGAGCAGCATCAGGCCGCCGAAGCACAGGGTGTACGTCGTGACGACCCAGGTCAGGGCCGTCCGGTCGAGGTCGAGGTCGGCGGCCATGCTCGGCAGCGCGACGTTCACGACGGTGACGTCGAGCACCAGCATGAACTGGGCCAGGCAGAGGAGGGTGAGCGCCACCCAGGGGCGGCGGCCCGTCGGTGGCGGGGATGCCGCATGGTGCTCGGCGGCCGGGGGCGGGTGAGGATGCGTCATGGCGATACAGTTCAGCCGCGTCAAGCCACGCCTAGTCGAACCACTTAGTCATGCCTAGTCACGCCTACAGGTCAGGAAGGGAAGAAGCACGGGTCGGGGTGAGAGGCCCACCGGGCCGCGCGCGGAACGCAAGCGCGAGGCCATCGTCCGGGCGGCCCGCGCACTGTTCCTCCGTGACGGGTTCGGCGTCGGCATGGACGCCATCGCCGCCGAGGCGGGCGTGTCCAAGGTGACCGTCTACAACCACTTCGGCAACAAGGAAGCGCTGTTCACCGCGGTCATCGCGGGCGCGCTCGACGAACCCCTCGCGGCGTCCTCGTCGGTGGCCGCCCTCGACGGTCTCACCGCGGCGGACGACCTGCGCGGGGCCTTCCTGAACGCCGCCCGCATCTGGGTCGACGCGGTCCGCGGCGACCAGGAGATGAAGGCGCTGCGCCAGCTGGTCGCCAGGGAGATCCACCGCTTCCCCTCGCTGGGCACGGCGTGGGAGCACCACGGCCCGGAGGGGCATCACCCCGCGATCGCGGGCGCGTTGCGCGAACTCGCCGACCAAGGCCGCCTCGTCGTCCCGGACATGGAGGCCGCGGTCATCCAGCTGTACGCCCTCCTCGTCTTCCCGCACTTGGTCTTCGGTTCGTACGGCACCGACATCAGTGACGATCTGACGGAGCGCCTGATCGTCGCCGGTGTCGACATGTTCCTGGGGTGCTACGGCGCCGATCAGCACCCGAGTTACGCCACCTGAAACCCATCCGAAACCACCCCAACGTCCCGCCTGCCTACACTCCGGCCCATGGCGCGGATCCTGCCCTTCCAGTCCCGGCTGCTTCCCACCGACGACGAGGGCGGGGGCACGCTGAGGTTCCGTACGGTGCACGGCTACCGGCGTGCGTACCGCATCGCGGGCGAGGGGCCCGCGATCCTGCTGATCCATGGCATCGGCGCGTCATCGGCGACCTGGGCACCGCTGATCGCCCCACTGGCCCGTACGCACACCGTCATCGCCCCGGATCTGCTCGGTCACGGCGCGTCCGAGAAGCCGCGCGCCGACTACTCCGTGGCGGCGTACGCCAACGGAATCCGCGATCTGCTCGGCGTACTCGGCATCGAGCGGGTCACGCTCGTCGGGCACTCGTTCGGCGGTGGCGTCACGATGCAGTTCGCCTACCAGTTTCCCGAGCGGGTCGACCGGCTCGTCCTGGTCAGCACGGGAGGAGTGGGGCCGCAGGTCAGCCCCGTGCTGCGGGGCGTCTCGCTGCCCGGTGCCGCGCTGCTCCTCTCGCTGCTCGAACTGCCCGGCGCTGACCTGCCCGTGCGGGCGGTCGTCGGGCTGCTGCGGCTCCTCGACACCGGCCTCGGGCAGGACGCACCCGAACTGATGGGCCTGGTCGAGGCGTTGCCGGACGTCTGGGCGCGGACCGCGTTCATCAGGACACTGCGGTCGGTCGTCGACTGGCGGGGGCAGGTGGTGACGATGCTGGACCGCTGCTACCTGGCCGAGGGGATGCCGACGATGCTCGTGTGGGGCGACCGGGACAGCGTGCTGCCGGTCGACCACGCGTTCACCGCGCATCAGGCGATGCCGGGCAGCCGCCTGGAGATCTTCGGAGGCGCGGGGCACTTTCCCTTTCACTCTGATCCCGCGCGGTTTGTGGGTCTTGTGGAGGAGTTCGTCCGGGAGACGGCGCCCGCCGACTGGAGCGCGGAGCGGTGGCGGCAGTTGCTGCGGGCGGGCCGGCCGGGGGAGGAGGCGTTTGTGGGGGAGCTGGAGCGGAGGTATCGCGAAGCGAGCGAGCGCAGTGCGACGTAGGAAGTCGGAGGGCGTAGGAGGGCGTAGGAGGGCGTAGGGGGGCTATGCGTTGCTCTCCTCCGCCAGCACCCTCTGTGCCACCGCGAACGCCGAATTCGCCGCAGGGACCCCGCAGTAGACCGCGGTCTGCATCAGCACCGCCCCGATCTCCTCGGGTGTAAGGCCGTTGCGGCGTGCCGCTCGTACATGCATGGCCAGTTCCTCGTAGTGGCCGTGTGCGACCAGCGCCGTCAGCGTGATCATGCTGCGTTCGCGGCGCGCCAGCGTGGGATCGGTCCAGATCTCGCCCCACGCGTAGCGGGAGATGAAGTCCTGGAAGCGCGCCGTGAAGGGCGTGGTGTTCCCCTGCGCACGGTCCACGTGCGCGCCCCCGAGTACCTCACGCCGCACCGCCATCCCGCTCGCCGCCGCCTTGCCGAAGTGCCCCCGCAGCGCGGCGACCACCGCGTCGGGACGTTCCGCAGGGGCCAGATGCGAGGCCCCGGCCAGCTCGGTGAGGGACGCGCCCGGCACCGCGTCGGCGATCTCGCGCGCGTGGGCCGGAGGTGTCGCCGGATCCTCGCGTCCCGCGATGACCAGCGTGACCACGCCGACCTGCGACAGCGCGCCCCTGAGGTCGTACGCCGCGAGCGCGTCGCAGCACGCGGCGTACGCGCCGGGGTCGGTGTTCCGGTGGTCGTCCACCAGGCCGGGGACTGTGAACCCGGGAGTGAACCAGCGCTGCGGCGCGGTCTCCGCGAGCGCGGCGAGGCCCTCGCGGCGTACGAGTGCCGCGCGCTCCTGCCACGGCGCGGACCCGCCGAAGTGCGCCGACGAACAGATCACGGCGAGGCTCTCCACCCGCTCCGGGTGGTGCACCGCGAGATGCAGACCTATGGCGCCGCCGAGCGAGACACCCGCGTACGCGAAACGGTCGATGCCGAGGGAATCGGCGAGCGCCAGGACGAGATCCGCCAGGTCGGCGACGGTCGCCCCCGGGCCGATCAGATCGGCCTGCGACCTTCCGTGGCCGGGCAGGTCCCAGCGCACGACCCGGTGAGCGGTGGAGAGTTCGGGCGCCACGGCGTCCCACAGGGTGGTGGAGGTGCCCAGGGACGGGCCGAGGAGAAGGGCGGGCGCGGTCGGGGCGCCCTCGATGGTGTGGTGCGGCAGCTTGGTGCTCAACGTCGCTCCAGGGCTCGGTCGGTGAGGGCGTCGGCGGAGCCGGTGTATCGGGTGGGGTCGGTGAGTTCGGCGAGGTCGATGCCCGCGAGGTCCACGTCCTTGAGCCGCGCCTCCTCGGCCAGCACATCCGCGAGGGACCGGCCATCGTCCCGGGTACGGTGTGCCGCCGACGTCAGGAGTTCCTTCGCGCGCGCCCGGCCGACGACCGGCGTCAGCTCAGCCGTCAGGCGCTCGGAGACGATCAACCCGTGGGTGAGGCCGAGGTGTTGGCGCATGGTGTCCGCGTGCACCCGGAGGTTCTCGGTGAGCTCCGCCGCGTCCCGGCTCGCCCCGCCCACCGTGCGCAGGAGGTCGCGCAGGGCCTCCCACTCCGCGTGCCACGCGCCCGCAGGGCGTTCGTCCTCGGCGGCCATCGAGGCGTAGAGCGTGGCCGCGAGGGCGGGCGCACGGCGCGCCGCTGCTGCCATCAGGGTGGAACGTACCGGGTTTGCCTTGTGGGGCATGGCGGAGGAGCCGCCGCCGGCACCTTCGGAGACCTCGGCGATCTCCGTGCGCCCGAGCGTGAGGACGTCCACCGCCACCTTTCCCAAGGCCCCCGCGGTGAAGGCGAGGGCCGATGCGAGATCGGCGATCGGGGTGCGCAGGGTGTGCCAGGGCAGCGCGGGTTCGGCGAGCGCCAACTGCCGGGCATAGGCCGCGACGAGCCCTGCGCTCCCTCCGTACGCCTCGAAGGCCGCCCATGTCCCTGCCGCGCCGCCGAGTTGGGCCGGCAGCGACTCGCGTACCGCCGCCACCCTGTCCCGTGCGTCGAGGACCAGCGAGCGCCAGCCCGCCGCCTTCAGGCCGAAGGTCGTCGGGACCGCGTGCTGGGTCAGTGTGCGGCCCGGCATCACGGTGTTCCGGTGTTCGGCGGCGAGGCGGGCCAGTGCCCGTTCCGTGCGGGCCAGGTCGTCGAGGACCAGGTCCAGGACCTGCCCGGCGATCAGCATCATCGCCGTGTCCATGATGTCCTGGCTCGTCGCGCCCCGGTGGACATAGGGCGCCGCCGCTTCGGGCACCGCCGCCGTCAGGTCCGCCACCAGCGGGATCACCGGATTGCCTCCGGCCCGCGCGCGGAGCGCGATGTCGCGTACGTCGAAGCGGGCGGCGTCCGCCGCGGCGCCGATCGCGGAGGCCGCATCCGTAGGGGCGAGGCCCGCATCCGCCTGGGCGCGGGTCAGCGCCGCCTCCGCGTCGAGCATCGCCTGCAGGAAGGCCGTGTCGGAGGTGGCCGCCTCGGCGGGGGAGCCCGCCCGCCCCGGGGCGAGCAGGCCGTTGTCGTACTCCGCTGAACTCACTCGAACTCCAGGAACACCGTTTCGCCCTCGCCCTGAAGGCGGATGTCGAAACGGTACGTGCGGTGCGCCTCGGGGCGCGCGACCAGCGTCGCGCGCCGCCGCGCGTCGAGCGAGCCGAGGAGCGGATCGCCCGGCTCGTCGGTCAAGTAGGCGCGCGTGTACAGGTGGTGGAGCAGGCCGCGCGCGAAGACCGCGACTGCGATGTACGAGACACCGCCCGGCGGGAGCGTACGGATCGCCCAGTGGCCGTCCGCGTCGGTCGGCACGCGGCCGAACCCGGTGAACGCGACGCCGTCGCGGCCGATCACCTCGCCCGTGACCGGGTCGTGCCGCAGCGATCCCGGAGCTCCCGTGCGGGAGCCGTCGGGCGCGGGCTGCCAGGTCTCGATCAGGGCGTCGGGCACGGGGTTTCCCGCGCCGTCGTACACGTACCCGTGCAGGGTGATCGTGTCGGGGTGTCCGGCCGGCGCGACCTCGCCGCCCCGCGGGAAGGGCAGCGCATAGCCGTAGAACGGGCCGACCGTCTGGGAGGGCGTCGGAGCGTACGACATCAGTGGTGGTCGCCTTCCTCGAAGAGCGTCGCGGACGGGCCGTCGAGGACGATGTCCCAGCGGTAGCCGAGCGACCACTCGGGGGTGGAGAGATCGTGGTCGTACGTCGACACCAGGCGCTGCCGTGCCGCCTCGTCCGTCACCGACCGCAGCACGGGGTCGTAGGGGAACAGCGGATCGCCCGGGAAGTACATCTGCGTCACCAGACGCTGCGTGAACGCCGTGCCGAAGAGCGAGAAGTGGATGTGCGCGGGGCGCCACGCGTTGACGTGATTGCGCCACGGGTACGCGCCCGGCTTGACGGTCGTGAAGGAGTACGCCCCGTCGTCATCCGTCAGACAGCGGCCGAAGCCCGTGAAGTTCGGGTCGAGCGGCGCCGGGTGCTGGTCGAGCTGGTGGGCGTACCGCCCCGATGCGTTGGCCTGCCACAGCTCGACCAACTGGCCGCGTACCGGGCGCCCTTCGCGGTCGAGTACCCGGCCGGACACGGTGATCCGCTCGCCCAGCGGCTCGCCCTGGCCCTTGCGGGTCAGATCGCGGTCGAGCGCCGTGATGTCGGAGACGCCGAACGCGGGCCCGCTCAGCTCCACCGCCTCCGGGTCGCGCAGCGGGATCAGCGGCTGCTTCGGGTGGCGGAAGTGGCTGCTGCGGTAGGGGGGATAGTCGCGCGGCGGGTGGTCGGCGGGCGCAGCCGAGGCCTGCGCCTTGGCGACCTCCGTGTCCATCTCCCGCTGGCTCAGCCCGTCGGGCAGGGGTTCGGTGAGGGTCATGTCTCTCGGCTCCGTGAGCGTGAGTTCGGCGTGGAACGGGTGATGGGCGGAACGGGTGACGGGCGATGGATCAGCGTTCGAGGACGAGGGCGAGCCCCTGTCCGACGCCGATGCAGAGGGTCGCGACGCCCGTGCCCGAGCCGTGCCGGGCGAGCTGGTGGGCGACGGTTCCGGCGAGTCGCGCGCCGGACGCACCGAGCGGATGCCCGAGCGCGATGGCGCCGCCCTGCGGGTTGAGGACGTCCGGGTCGAGATCGGGCCACTCGGCCGCGCACCCCAACACCTGTGCGGCAAAAGCCTCGTTGAGCTCAAGCACGGACAGATCGCCGAAGCCCTTGCCCGCCTTCGCGAGCGCGCGGTTGACGGCCTCGACCGGCGCCAGACCGAAGTAGTGCGGCTCGACCGCGGAGACGCCGGTCGCCGATACGCGGGCCAGCGGCTCGCGGCCGGTCGCCTTCAGGCCCTCCTCGTCGACGAGGAGCAGTGCGGCGGCGCCGTCGTTGAGCGGCGATGCGTTGCCGGGCGTGACCGTGCCGTCCGGGGTACGGAACGACGGCTTGAGCTTGGCCATCGCCTCCAGGGACGCGTCGGGGCGTACGCATTCGTCGCGCTCGAAGAGCACGGGATCGCCCTTGCGCTGCGGGATGGCGACCGGCGCGATCTCGGCATCGAACAGGCCGTCCTTCTGGGCCTCGGCCGCCTTGTGGTGCGAGGCGAGGGCGTAGGCGTCCTGCTGCTCGCGGGTGATCCGGTGCTTGTCCGCGATGAGTTCGGCGCTCTCGCCCAGCGGCACCGTCCACTGCGGTTCCATCTTCGGGTTGACCATGCGCCAGCCCAGAGTGGTGGAGTACAGCTCGGTGTGCCCGGCGGGGAAGGGGCGGTCGCTCTTGGGGAGTACGTAGGGTGCGCGGGTCATCGACTCGACACCGCCCGCCACGGCGATGGAGGCGTCGCCGAGCGCGATGGCGCGGGCCGCCTGGATGACGGCTTCGAGGCCGGAGGCGCAGAGCCGGTTGACGGTGACGCCCGGCACGGACACGGGGAGACCGGCGAGCAGGGCGGCCATGCGGCCGACGTTGCGGTTCTCCTCGCCGGCGCCGTTGGCGTTGCCGAAGTAGACGTCGCCGATCAGGGACGGGTCCAAGTCCGGGGTACGGGCGAGGAGTTCGCGGATCGCGTGCGCGCCCAGGTCGTCGGGGCGGACGCCCGCGAGCGCGCCGTTGTACTTGCCGACGGGGGTGCGTACGGCGTCGACGATGTAGACGTCACGCAGGCTCATGAGGGGATTCCTTCAGAGGCGGCTTCAGCGATGGCCTCGGGGATGTGGACCTTGGCGGCGGTCTTGGCAGTGATCTCGTCCGGGGTGACGCCGGGGGCCGACTCGACCAGTTCCAGGCCGGTTTCGGTGACGTCCAGGACACCGAGGTCGGTGATGATCCGGTTGACGCAGGCCTTGCCGGTCAGCGGCAGCGCGCACTCCTCCAGGATCTTGGGCGAGCCGTCCTTGGCGGTGTGGGTCATCGCCACGATCACCGTCCGCGCCCCGTGCACCAGGTCCATCGCCCCGCCGATCCCGGTGATCATCTTGCCGGGGATGGCCCAGTTGGCCAGGTCGCCGCCCGCGGAGACCTGCATCGCACCGAGCACCGCGATGTCGATGTGACCGCCGCGGATCATCCCGAAGGAAAGCGAGGAGTCGAAGTAGGAGGCGCCCGGCAGGACGGTCACGGTCTCCTTGCCCGCGTTGATCAGGTTGGGGTCGACCTGCTCCTCGTCGGGGTAGGGGCCGACGCCCAGGATGCCGTTCTCCGACTCCAGGACCACCTCCACCCCCGGGGGCAGATAGTTGGGGATCAGCGTCGGCAGGCCGATGCCCAGATTCACGTACTGACCGTCGCGCAGCTCGCGTGCCGCCCGCGCCGCCATCTCTTCACGCGTCCAGGCCATCAGTTGCTCACCGTCCCTCGTGCCTCAGGCGCGGACATCGTGCGCCGTTCGATGCTCTTGTCGGCGGCCTGTTCCGGGGTGAGCGCCACCACCCGCTGCACGAAGATCCCCGGCAGATGCACGGCGTCCGGGTCGATCTCGCCCGGCTCCACCAGCTCCTCCACCTCGGCGATCGTGACCCGGCCTGCCATGGCCGCCAGGGGGTTGAAGTTGCGGGTGGACTTGTTGAAGACCAGGTTCCCGTGCCGGTCGCCCTTCGCGGCCCGTACGAGTGCGAAGTCCGTCCGGATGCCGTGCTCCAGGACGTAGGAGACGCCGTCGAACTCCCGGACCTCCTTGGCAGGCGATGCCACCGCAACCCCGCCCTGACCGTCGTAACGCCAGGGCAGTCCGCCGTCGGCGACCTGTGTGCCGACCCCGGCGGGCGTGTAGAACGCGGGGATGCCGGTGCCCCCGGCCCGCAGCCGCTCGGCGAGCGTGCCCTGCGGGATCATCTCCACCTCCAGCTCACCGCCCAGGTACTGGCGGGCGAACTCCTTGTTCGCGCCGATGTACGACCCGGTGACGCGGGCGATCCGGCCCGCCGAGAGCAGCACCGCGAGCCCGGTCTCCATGGCGCCGCAGTTGTTGGACACCACGCTCAGGCCCGAGACGCCCCGCTCGTACAGCGCACGGATCAGCTCGTTCGGCACTCCGCTGAGGCCGAACCCGCCCACGGCGAGCGACGCTCCGTCCCGTGAGTCGGCCACCGCATCGGCGGCCGAGGCCACCACCTTGTCCATCCGTCGAGCCCCATCTCTTCCAGGCCTTCGATGCCTTTGATGTCCCGCCCATTAATCAGGGCACTGACTATTTCTACGAGGTTGAACTTACGCTGCCACTCGCTCTCTAAGCCGTCAAGGGCGAGTATTGTTCAGTACACCAACGGAAAATGGAGGCACACATGGCCGCGGTGGACCTGACCACCCACCCCGGGCACCTGGCCCGGCGTCTGCAGCAGGCGCACTACCTGCTGTGGAACACGATGGTCTCCGAGGAGATCACCTCTCCGCAGTTCGCCGTCCTGAACGCGCTCGTCGCCGAGCCCGGCCTGGACCAGCGCACCGTCGGCGAGCGGGTCGGCCTCGACCGCTCCACCATCGCGGAGGTCATCAGCCGGCTCATCCGCCGCGAGCTGCTCGACAAGGTGCGCGATCCGCAGGACGGCCGCCGCTATCTGCTGCACCTCACCGACGAGGGCAAGCGCACGCACCGGAAGCTGACCGTGCGGACGGCCCGGATGAACCAGGTCTTCCTCGGCCCGCTCTCCGCCGACGAGCAGACCGTGTTCTTCGATCTGGTTCAGCGGGTGTCGGACGCGGCGGAGGGCCTCCGCCATCCCGCGGAGCCCCTCGCCGCCGGAAAGGCCTGATGCGGATCAGGGGCTGACCGCGCCCCGCCGCCGTCACGCCTTCGCGTACACCACCCACACCTGCCCCTTCGCGAACGGCAGTGGCTCGCCGTCCGGCGTGGTGAACTCCGTGCCGTCCTCCGCGTCGGACCGCTCCCAGCGCGCCTCGTACGCACGCCCGTCCCGCAGGACCCGCGCCTCGCCCGAGCCGACGGTCTCGGTGAAGGGGGTGTTGTTCCCCGAGCGGTCCTGGAAGCGGGACTCGCGCACCTTCGTGTACTGCACGACGATCGTCGACGCCGCCAGGGCCTTGCCGTCGGACGTGATGGCCCGCTCCCCGTCCATGGCGATCAGCCAGCGCTCCTGCTCGGTCGACCAGGTGAAGGTGAACCGGGCCGCCGGGAAGCGGACCGTGCGCTCCTGCTCCGGGGTGCCGCCGTCCTTGGGGCGCGGGCCGAAGACGAAGCCCGTGCTCGACAGGCCGCCGCCTTCACCCTGCTCCAGGTCGAGGGCTTTCGGACGTACGAAGAGATTGTGCGGAGCCGCCCTGTTGCCGTCGCGGAAGTAGGCGTCGGCGGGCGCCTTGCCGGGCGTCAGGCCCCGCAGCGGTGCGTCGGCTATCAGCGGAAGCAGCTGCGACTGTGCCCCGGAGAACGCGAGCGCCGGGTCGTCGAACTGGCGCAGGAGCTCCAGGTCCGTCTCGCGCGCGCTGCGCACCGGACCGACGACCGACGGCAGCCGCTCCGGATCGCCGTAGACGGCCATCAGCCGGCTGAGCCCCGCCTCCACCTGCTCCGCGTAGACGATGTCCGCCGCGTCGAGCCCGGTCTGCGGGCGCGCCGGGCCGACGTTGTCGATCTTCACCGCGAGTACGGGGCCGCCGCCCGACCCGTCCGACGGTGCCGTCCCGTCGCCTCCGGAGTCGTCCCCGAACGTGCAGGCTGGCGCGAGGGCGATGACGGCCGCTGCCGCCACCGCCGTACGCCGGATGTGTGTCCACCGTCCCATGCGGACCACCTACCCCGTCAGGCCCTTCCTTCAGCCTACGTCGAGGACCTCATCCCAGATCCAGGGCATTCGGCAGGCCGAGCCGGTAGCGGGTGCGGTCGTGGCGTTTGAGGGCCTCGACCGCCGGAACGCGGTACAGCGGAGTCACCGTGCAGCGTTCGGCGTCCGACCCCACCCGCTCCAGGATGGCGTTCACCGCCTGGCGTGCCGAGGTGTTGGCGCCCTCCATCGTCGCCAGGTCGATCGGCACGGCCACGTAGTCGCCCGCCAGATAGAGATTGGGGATCTTCGTCTCGGCCGACGGACGGTTGTGGAAGGTGCCGACGGGGTGGATGAGCAGCTCGTCCTCGTTGGTCGGGTTCGGCGTCCCGAGACCGTCGACGCCCGGGTCCAGGAACCACGAGTGCAGCTTGCCGTCGCTCAGGACGGTCTTGCCGGTGTCGTTGAGCGCGGCCTTGAGCTGCGCCCACACCTCCTTGGCGACCTCGTCGCGCGTGCACTGCTTGGCCGTCTTGCCGTACAGGATCCCCGGCTTGTCCCACTCGGAGATGTCCACGGAGAGGCACTCGACCGCGACGCCGTCTCCGTAGTCCGCGGGAAAGTCGCGGTCCGGCCAGTGTCCTGCCTGCGCGATGCCGGTGAGTGACCACGGCGAGTCGATGCAGTTGAAGTGACCGTTGACGACGGGCGGGTGCTCCGTCAGATAGAACTGGATGCCCGTCATCCAGTCCGTCTCCAGCTTGTCGCAGCGCGCCAACTGGGGGTCGGCGGACTTCAGTTCGGTGCTCCACGTCTTGCGCGCGTGCTCCACCGGCATGGCCTGGACGTAGTGGTCGGCGGTGATGTCGTGGCGTACGCCGTCCGGATCCTCGACGACGGTCTTGGTGATCCGGCCGCCCGCGAACCCCAGGTCGCGCACGTTCCAGCCCATGCGGAACTCGACGCCGAGCGACTTCAGGTGGGTCACCCACGGGTCGATCCACGCCTCGTTGGTCGGCGCGTTCAGGATCCGGTCGGGCGGGCCGTCCGCGCCCTGGCCGAGCGCGTTGAAGACGAAGGCCTCACCGAGCGTGCCGACGGTACGGGTGCTCGCCTCCTCGGCCTTGGTCGCCACGATGTTGCGGGTGACGCCGATGGCGAGGATGCGCTGATAGTCCTTCGACATCTGCTCGGCGCGCACGAACTCCCACCAGGGTGTCGACTCCCAGGTGTCGTCGCGGCGTTCGTCGCAGCTGGTGAGGAAGACCAGGGCGCGGTTCACGAAGTACGCGGCCTCGTGGGCCGGCAGATTGAAGGCGGTGTCGAGCAGCGCGGTCAGCGCCCGCCGGATGTCGTCGAGGGTGAGCTGCTCCGGCTCGCTGCCCGGCCAGGGGATCGGCATCCGGATGTCCTCGCGGCCGGTGCGCGCGAACGACATCTCGCGGGGTGCGGCGAGGTTGTCCCACACGCCGTTCGCGTTCCCCGGGAACGGGATGCGGCGCATCGTGTCCGGGAGGTTGTGATAGATCCCGGGTATGAAGCGGAACCCGTGCTCGCCGGGCAGCGGCTTGCGGTTGCCCTTCGCGCTGTTCGGTACGTCCATGCTGCGGGCCTTGCCGCCGAGCGCCCGGCGCTCGTAGACCGTGACCGCGAAGCCGCGTTCGGCCAGTTCATGGGCCGCCGTCAGACCGGCGACACCACCGCCGAGTACGGCGACCGACTGCCGCGCCTTCGAGGCCCGGTCGTCCGCCACCGCGGGCAGTGCCCCCACGCCGAGCGCGGCCACGCCACCCGCCGCGGCCGCCCCCGCGACGAACGTACGCCTCGTGCTGCCCCCGACTCCCGAGCGCCCCATGTCCCGTCCCCCTTACCGTAGGTAACTCCCGTATCAGGCGCAGGAGCATACGGTCACCGCACCACGGCACGGAAGTCGCACGAGGCGGCGGGCGTGAATGTTGGCGTGATTGTGCTGCCGACGGTGCAAGGGAGTTGACCCTCTCTCGGTGCCGTGGGCAGTTTCGACGCCATGCGAATATCCCGGCGGTTCAAGCAGCGGCGCGCGACACACTCCTGCGCCCGGCCCGCTGAGGCGGAACCCGGCTACCGCAGCACATCCGCCAGGTCGTACCGGACCGGCTCCTCCAGCTGGGTGAACGTACAGCTGTCAGGGGTACGGTCCGGTCGCCAGGTGCGGAACCGCGCCGTGTGCCTGAAGCGCTGCCCGCCCTCCATGTGGTCGTACGCCACCTCGCACACGCGGTCGGGGCGCAGCGGCACCCAGGAAAGATCCTTCTTGCCCGACCAGCGGCTCGGGGCGCCCGGCATCCGGGACGTCTGGTGCGCGGACTCCTCCGTCCAGGCCGCCCAGGGGTGGCCTTCCGCGGACTCCATCCGCAGCGGCTCCAGCTCCTCCACCAGCTCAGCGCGCCGCTGCATGGAGAACGCGGCGCAGACACCGACGTGCTGCAGGGCGCCCTCGTCGTCGTACAGACCGAGGAGCAGCGAACCGACGACGGGGCCGCTCTTGTGGAAGCGGTAGCCCGCCACCACGCAGTCCGCCGTGCGCTCGTGCTTGATCTTGAACATGAGGCGTTCGTTCTGCCGGTAGCGCAGGTCGAGCGGCTTGGCGATGACACCGTCGAGGCCCGCGCCCTCGTACCGCTCGAACCACTCCTGGGCCAGACCGGGGTCCGTGGTGGCGGGCGCGAGATGGACCGGGGCCGTGACACCTTCGAGTACGTCGGTCAGACGGGCGCGCCGGTCGGTGAGGGGCGTGTCGAGCAGCGCCTCGTCGTCCAGGGCGAGCAGGTCGAAGGCCACGAACGACGCCGGGGTCCGCTCGGCGAGCGTCCGCACGCGGGATTCTGCGGGGTGGATGCGCTCGGTGAGGGCGTCGAAATCGAGCCGGCCGTCCAGCGCGATGACGACCTCGCCGTCGAGTACACAGCGCTCCGGGAGCCGCTCGCGCAGGGCCTCGACCAGCTCGGGAAAGTAGCGGGTGAGGGGCTTGCCCGTCCGGCTGCCGATCTCCAGATCCGCACCGTCACGGAAGACGATCGCCCGGAAGCCGTCCCACTTGGCCTCGTACTGCATGCCCGGCGGGATCCTCGCCACGGGCTTGGCGAGCATGGGCTTGACGGGCGGCATCACCGGCAGATCCATGGCTCGATTCTGATCCCGTACGCCCTTGTCCGCCCGGTATGCGAATTTCGCCCGCTGCGCCTAGCGTGACGGCATGGCGGGTAAAGCGGTGGAGCTCGACGCGGGCGGGCGGACGGTGCGGCTTTCCAGCCCCGACAAGATCGTCTTTCCGGAGCGGGGCTTCACCAAGCTGGACGTCGCCCGGTACTTCATCGCGGTCGGCGACGGGATCGTGCGCGCCCTGCGGGACCGGCCCACGACGCTCCAGCGATTCCCGGAAGGCGTCACCGGCGAGTTCTTCTACCAGAAGCGCGCCCCCAAGAACCTCCCCGACTGGATCCCCACCGGAACCATCGCCTTTCCCAGCGGCCGCACGGCCGACGAGATCTGCCCCACGGAGGTCGCCGCCGTCGTCTGGGCCGCGCAGTTCAACACCCTCACCTTCCACCCCTGGTCGGTACGCCGCGACAACCCCGACCATCCCGACGAACTCCGCATCGACCTCGACCCGCAGCCCGGCACGGACTTTGCCGATGCGGTGCGCGCCGCGCATGAACTCCGGGCAGTTCTTGATGAGTTCGGGCTGGAAGGGTGGCCCAAGACGTCCGGCGGGCGCGGCATCCACGTCTTCGTGCCGATCGAGCCGCGGTGGAACTTCACCGGCGTACGGCGTGCCGTGATCGCCTGCGGACGTGAGCTGGAGCGGCGCATGCCGGACGCGGTCACCACCGCGTGGTGGAAGGAGGAACGGGGCGAGCGGATCTTCGTCGACTTCAACCAGACCGCCCGCGACCGCACCATCGCCTCCGCCTACTCGGTCCGCCCCCGGCCGAACGCACCCGTTTCGGCGCCCCTGCGCTGGGAGGAGATCGACGACGCCGCCCCGCAGGACTTCGACATCGCCTCGATGCCGCACCGGTATGCCCAAGTGGGCGATGTGCACGCGGACATGGAGAAGCACGCCTTCTCGCTCGACGCGCTCCTCGAACAGGCCGACCGCGACGAGTACGACCGCGGCCTCGGCGACATGCCGTACCCGCCCGAGTACCCGAAGATGCCGGGCGAGCCGAAGCGGGTGCAGCCGAGCCGGGCGAGGCACGAGGAGTAGCTGCCGACCTGGGCTTCGCGGTGCTCGATCCGTCCCGGACGCGGGTGTCGGTGCTCGCGGTCACCGACACGGACGACTGAACCCTGCCCGACAGGGAGGTCAGCCGGTGCCCTGCGGGGCGAGCGCGGCGGCGATGCGGCGGCACCTCCTCAGCAGGGCCTCGTCGTCGGCGCAGGCATGGCGGACATTGCTCCGGGAGCCGGTGTTGTTGTGGCGGCGCGTGGCGGCCAGTTCCGCGCGTATCAGGGGGAGGGCGGGCAGCGCATCGGCGCCCATCGCGACCAGGCAGGCGGCCGTTGCCGGACGGGTGACGGGCTTCGCCGTCCACTGGGCGAGGAGCGTCGGCAGGACTTCCGCCGCCTCGGCCCGTACCTTCCAGAGCGCGATCGTCGCCTCCATCGATCCCTCGTCGGTCATCAGCTCGCGCAGCCGGGGCGCGAGTTCGGCGGCCCGCGGACCGAGCGATCCTGCGATGCGCGTCGCGAGGTTCCGGTTGTACTGCTGGTCCGCGGCCAGGGCCTCGCGCAGGAGGGGCAGCAGGAGTTCGGTCTCGCCCGTCACCGCCCGGAGGGCGTCGGCCGCCTTCAGCTGGTGGCTCGTGGTGGGGGAGCCGACGGACACCAGCTCGCGCAGATACGGCGCGACGTCGGCGGCGGCCCGACCGTACCGGCCGAGTGCCCTCAGCACGGGCCACTGGGTCTGCGCGCCGTGGTTGTCCCGCAGGACGCGCACGATCAGGGGGAGGGAATCGGCCGGGTGCAGACGGCCGAGGGCCGCGACGAGACGCGAGGAGTCCGACCGTGAGTCGTTCGGACCGATGGTGGCCAGCCTGCCATGCAGCACCGGCGCCAGGCGCGCCGCGGCGGGGCCGATCGCCCCGACCCACCGGGACAGGTACTCGGGGATGTCGCCGCCGCTCTCCAGGACCGCCGCTAGATACGGCACGACCCGCTCGTCACCTTGCAGGGCAAGCGCGTTGAGCGCCCTGCCGAAGAGGGAGGACTCCCAGTCCTCCGGCTCCCACTCGTCCTCCCACTCGACGAGGGCCGCCTCCAGCACATCCGCCGTGACATGGGCGATGGGATGCACGTACCCCAACTCGCGCAGCGTGGCCCGGGAAAGCCGCTCCTCGTGCTCGACCAGCTGCCGCGCGAGCAGCGCGACCGTGAGGTCGTTCGGCGCGCGCCAGCCGGTCAGCAGCCGTCCGCTCATCCGGACCGCCGCCATGCGCTGTCCCCAGTCGGGGCTGCACAGCTGGTCGTTGAGCAGCTCGAACCGCTCGTCCGTGGAGTCGCCGAGCGCGTCGTGCAGATCCTCCAGGAGGTCGTCGGCGAGGGTCGCGTCGATGCTCGCGCGGTGCTCAGCCTCCAGGTCCCTCAGATGGGACAACATCGTGTTCGTGCGCGGCCGTTCGTCGTCGGCGGCGGTGTCGGAAGCGCCGCCGGGCTCGCTCTTCGACTCGTACGCGATCCGCATCACCTCCGTGGCGATGTCCACACAGTCGTCGGGCAGCAGCTCGGGAGCACACCGGGCCAGCTGCGCCAGGACCGTCAGGCGCAGCTCGGGGTCGGCGCCGCCGGACGAGATCACCTCGCGCAGACAGGCGCCCACCTCGCCGCCGAGCAGCTGCGCGTGCCGGGTGCCCAGCATGCCGATCGCCCGCACCAGGGAACGTACGACCTCATCCGCCTGCTCCACGGCCATCCGCTCACGCAGCGCGGCGAGCACCCGCGCGGGGTCGTCGTGCAGCTGGACCACCGCCTGCGGCAGCACCTCGCGCAGGTCCGGATCCGGGTCCGCCAGGAGGTCCAGGAAGAACCCGGCACGTCCACGGACCGTCGCACTGGCGGCGAGGAAATTCCCGACCCAGTCCGCGTCCTCCTCCTCGTCCTCGAAGAGGCCGCCGATCTCCTCCGGGTCGGGTTCCTCCTCGCCCGCGATGCTGCACAGCAGGCCCACGAGGGAGCCCCGGTCGGCGACCGACGTGTCGGCGACGAGATCGAAGAGGAACGGCAGGCAGGCGACGGTCGAGTCGTACACATCACCCTGGTGATGCACCGCGCCGTACATACCGTCAAGCGCGATGTCACGCTCCGCCGGGTCCGCCGACGCAAGGCCCCGCAGCAGCCGCGGCACGTCCGACGCGTCTCCGTACGCATGCACCATCGACGCCCAGTCGATGTCGTCGATCCCCGTGAAAGCCATTCCTGTTCCCCCGTGCCCGATCGTGCTCGGCCGTGCTCGATTCCGTTGATCAGAAGCATGCCGCACGCCACTGACAACGGCCCCCGCGCCCCAGGTCGGGGTGCGGGGGCCGAAGCCGGTCCGGGCAGGCGGTGGCTACAGCTCTACAGCTCCACAGCTCTACAGCTCCTTGATCCTGATGTCCCGGTACGAGATCACATCAGTGACCCCGTGCACCTGCAGCCCGACATAGCCGGACGCGAACCGCCGCCCGTCCGTGCCGGGGTCGTCGCCGCGCGGCGGGACGAAGTCCTGGCCGCCCGTGTTGTCGAGCTCGTTGAGCAGGACGCCGTTGCGGTAGACCGAGTAGTGCTGGTCCACCACGCGGATCTCGTAGTCGTTCCACGTGCCCTTCGGGGTGACGCCGGCGCCGCCGAGGCCCACCCGGTCGAAGCCGTAGATCGAACTCGTCTTGTACATGTCGCCGTCAGGACGGTCGAGCACCTGCACCTCGTGCCCGTACTTGATGGCGACCCACTCCGGACGCGGCTCCTCCGGGTGGTCGTGGACCTGCGGGAAGCGGACGAAGACACCCGCGTTGGCGTTGCCATTGCCCGGTGCGTCGTCCCGCCACTGGAGCTTCAGCGAGAAGTCGCCGTACTTGCGCTCCGGGAACCACAGCATGCCCATGCCCTGGACGGTGGTGGAGCTGGTGATCGAACCGTCGCCGCCCAGGCCGAACTTGCCGCCGCCGACCTGCTCCCACTTGTTCAGGGAGTCCTGGGTGCCGTCGAAGATCTTGCGGTAGCCCTCGGTCTGGCCCGGCCTGCCGATGCCGGACTGTTTGGCGGCGCGGTTGATCTTGTTGTACTCGCGCTGGTCGATCTCACCGGCCTTCAGGAGCTTGTCGGTGACGCTCTTGACGTGCTTCAGGAAGAGCGCGTGCGACGTCCACTCCTTCTCGTCCTCGATCAACTCGTTGATGCGGCACCGGTTGTTGGTGACCCGATTCGGGATGCCCGTGTCGACGGTGCCGACGAACACCGTCAACCGCTCGTCGTACTCCGGGCAGTTGGGCGCCGGAATCCCGCCGCCCTCGGTGACCGTGAAGGAGACGTCCTTCGCCGCCGCCGTATTGCCCGCCTTGTCGCTCGCGCGGTACGCCACCGTGTGGCGGCCCACCCGGTCGACGACGACCGGATCGGTGTACGCGAGGTAGGGGCCACCGTCCAGGGAGTACTCGACCTTGTCGACGCCCGATTCGGTGTCGGTCGCCGTGACCGTCACCTTCGCCCTGCCGATGTACGCGCCGTCCGAGTCCTTGTCGCCCTCGACCTTCGCGGCCGTCTCCGGCGGCGTCTTGTCCTCGACCGGCGGCGTGACCACGGTGAACTGGACGGACTTCTCCGCCGCCACGTTGCCCGCCTTGTCGGACGCGCGATAGCGGATCTTGTGCGCGCCCGCCGCGTGGACCATGACCGGCGCCGTGTACGCCGTCCATGCGCCGCCGTCCCCGACCGCGTACTCGATCTTGTTGACGCCGGAGCCGGTGTCGGACGCCGTCACCGTGACGGTCGCCATCCCGACGTACTGGCCCTGGTCGTTCTGCTCACCGGTCACCGTGGCCGACGTCTCCGGTGGCGTCTTGTCGTCGGTCGGCGGCGCGACCACCGTGAAGTCGACGGATTTCTCCGCCACCACGTTGCCCGCCTTGTCGCTCGCCCGGTACCGGATCTTGTGGGTGCCGACCTGGTCGACGACGACGGGGGCCGTGTACGGCTGCCAGGCGCCGTCCGCGCCGACCGCGTACTCGACCTTGTCGACGCCCGAACCCGCGTCGGTCGCCGTCACCGCCACGCTGGCCGAACCGATGTACGCGCCATCGGAGTTGGTCTGTCCCTCGACCTTCGCCGAGGTCTCCGGAGCCGTGGTGTCCGCGCCGCCTTCGGTCACCACGAGGATGCCCTGCATCGCCCCGTGGCCGGGGATCGTGCAGTGGTAGCGGTAACGGCCGGGCGTCAGGTTCACCTCGGCGGTGTGCTTGCCGCCCTGGTCGTCGTTGGGGTTGGCCAGGATGTTCAGCGGTACGTCGTTGTTGTACTCGGGGTCCGAGACGTCGAACGTCAACGTGTGCGGCATGCCGGTGTCGTTGCCGGTCGCCACGCTGTTCTCGAAGACGATCGTCGTCGCACCCGCGACCGCCGTGGTGGGCGCGGAGGCGTACTTGTCGATGCTGTTGTTCGCCGTCCAGGTCAAGGTCTGGGCGGCCAGGCCCGAGTTGTCGTCGCGCCCGAAGGCCACCGTCGACGTCAGGCCGAGCACCATCAGGAGCGACGCGAACAGCGCCGTCCAGAGTCTTCGCTTGCGCACGACGGGCTTCATCCCGCCCTCCTTGCCAGGTCGTCGGCGGCCGGAGTCGCCTCGCCGCCCTTGTAAGTGACGTGCCACAGCGCCGACTTGGGGTCCGAGGTGAAGAAGCCGCGGCCGTAGTCGAGGACGTACAGCGAACCGTCGGCGGCGAACTTCCAGTCCATGAGGTTCTTGATGCCGTCGTTGCCGATCGGGATGATCTTCTTCAGGGACTCGGCGTGCGTCGGAAGGCCGCCGCTGCCGACCGTCCTGGGGTCGGTGAGCACCGCGTGCCGCGGCTGGTCGGCGTCGTAGAAGTCACCGACGAACCACTTGCCGTCCCAGTACGAGGGCCACTTGTCCGCGCTCGTGCTCGCCGCGTCGAAGCGGTAGACCGGGCCGTTCATCGTGGCCTGGCCGCCGCCCTTGAGCCACGGCAGGAGCTGCTTCTGCTCCTCCGTCTTGTAGCTCGGCACGCCGTTCGCGTCGCGCGGGTAGTCGATGCCGCCGCCCTGCGGCGAGTACCAGATGTTGTTCGGTTCGGCGGGCGGGATGTTCACCAGGCCGTCGTTGTTGGGCGACTCGTTCTTGAGGTTCTTGCAGTCGTACCAGCCGAGCGGCTTCGTCGGGTCCGGCAGATTGCGGTCGCGGTAGGGCTGGTTGTTGCCCATGCAGTACGGCCAGCCGCGGTTGGAGGCGTGCGTGATCGCGGCGAACGTGTCGTACTTCGCCGGGCCCCAAGTCGTCGACGGCTGACCGGCATCGGGCCCGACCCAGCCCGCGTACAGGGTGTCGGTCTTCTTGTCGATCGAGATGCGCGCCGGGTTCCTGACGCCCATCACATAGATCTCGCCGCGCGTCTTGCCGCCGCCCTCGTCCGGCTCCTTGCCGGTGAAGAGATTGCCACCGGGGAGCGTGTACGTCCCGTCGGACTCCGGGTGGATGCGCAGGATCTTGCCGTTGAGGTTGTTCGTGTTGCCCGCGGTGCGGCGCGCGTCGGCGAAGGAGACGCCCTTGAAGTTCGGCTCCGGGTTGTTGCCCGAGTAACCGTCGCTGAACCGCGAGGAGTTGTTGTCACCGGTCGCGATGTAGAGATTGCCCTTGGAGTCCCAGGCCATCCCGCCGCCCGCGTGGCAGCAACTGTGGATCTGTACGGGCCACTTGAGCAGCACCTTCTCGCTGCCCAGGTCCAGCTTGTTCGTGGCCTGGTCGAGGGTGAAGCGCGAGACGTACCGCTCGGCCATGTGCGTATCGCGGTTGATCTTCGAGTGGGGTGTGTAGTGCAGATACACCCACCCGTTCTCCGCGAACTCGGGGTCCAACTCGATGCCGAGCAGGCCCTCTTCGACCTTGATCAGCTCATCGCCGCCGCCCTTGTTGCCGAAGACGGTGAGTGCCCCCGCGAGGGTCACCTTCTTGGTCTTGGGGTCGTAGACGTGGATCTCGCCCTTGCCCTTGCCGATGTCGGCGTTGTTCCAGTCGGTGACCACCGGCTGCGAGGAGTCGGCGCCGCCGCGGCCGATGTAGAAGACCCGCCCGTCGGGCGCGGTGACCAGGCCGTGCGGCTCGCCGATCTGGTCGTTCTGGCCCGGCTGATTGGCCTGAGTCAGGCGCTCGGCCTTGTAGTTGGCGTTGATCGTCGACTTGCAGTCGGCGCGCGCGATGCGGGTCGTCCACAGCAGGGCGCCGCGCAGATGCTGACGGAAGTCGGTCTCGTCGTAGGAGTCCGCCGTGCCGCCCATGCCGGTGTAGAAGGAGCGCCCGCCGTCGTAGTCGCGGCACCAGGACACCGGGTGGTCCCAGCCGTTCTTGCTCTCGCCCGGCTGGTACGTCGACTCGCGCACGCGCGCCACGGTGTGCACGTCGCCCGACGGGTTCTTCGTCCAGTTCAGCCACCGGTCGGGGCGCTTCCACTGCAGCGGCAGGTCCTTGGTGGCGGGATGCTGGCGGTCGCCCATCTCAACTGTGGCCCGCTGTACGTTCGTTGGGCTTGAGTCGGCAGGGCGGGCACCGATCAGTCCGCTGAACCAGGTCGAGTACGGCTCGGCGCGGGCCGCGTCATGGATGCCGAGGAAGCCGCCGCCGGCCTCCATGTAGGCCTCAAGGCCCGCCTCCTGCTCGGGTTCGAGGATGTCGCCGCCGCCGGTCAGGAAGGCGACCGCGTTGAACTTGCCGAGCTTGGCCTCGTTGGTGAAGACCGCCGGGTCGTCCGTTGCCTCGATCCTGAACCGCTGGGCGGCCGGGCCGGATTGGCCGATCTTCTCGATGGCCTCGATGCCCGCGTTGACGACGGGGGACTCGTCGCCGCCCGCCGCCGAACCGTGGAAGACCAGGACGCGGACGTTCGCCCCGCCGGGCGGGGTCGGCAGGGACATCGTTGTCAACGGCGGTTCCGGATAGGGCCGCGCGGTGGCGGCCTGTGCGGAGAGCGCGCCGGTGACCAGCGCTCCGGAGAGCAGGGCGGCGGCCCAGGCCCGGTGCGACCGGCGTCTTCCTCGATCCCTGCGTCTGCTCAACCCTCGTACCCTCAAGGGTTTTTGATGCGGTGTGAGCCGCATGAGTACACCCACCCCTCGTCGGTCACAGCAACAGCGCCGATGAAGCTAGACCTCTTTTCGTCACTCGCCAATAGGTATGACCGCAACAGTGCCAACTTTGTCCTGAGTGTGGATAAACGAAGATCCCCCCAGTACCGTGTGGCCGTCCCGGGGGCAACCTCTGCCCCGTCAGCATCCGTACCGCAGTGGGGAGTTCGGCATGGACAGACGGAGCTTCAACCGGCGGATGCTCGTGGGTGGGGTGGCCGCCACGGCCGGGGTGACATCGTTGTCGCTGGCCTCCGCGCCCGAGGCGAGTACGGCCGAAGGGCCGAAGACCGCGCCGGCGGGCGGCGAGGTGCGCCGTATCAAGATGTACGCCGAGAAGCTGCCGGACGGGCAGATGGGCTACGGCCTGGAGAAGGGCAAGGCGTCCATCCCCGGCCCGCTGATCGAGCTCAACGAGGGCGACACGCTGCACATCGAGTTCGAGAACCTGATGGACGTGAACGCCAGCCTCCACGTCCACGGCATGGACTACGAGATCTCCAGCGACGGCACGAAGCACACCAAGAGTGATGTCGAGCCGGGCGGCAAGCGCACGTACACCTGGCGCACGCACACCCCGGGCCGCCGCAAGGACGGCACGTGGCGCCCGGGTACGGCGGGCTACTGGCACTACCACGACCACGTGGTCGGCACCGACCACGGCACGGGCGGCGTGCGCAAGGGCCTCTACGGCGCGCTGATCGTGCGCCGCAAGGGCGACCTGCTGCCGGACAAGACCTTCACGATCGTCTTCAACGACATGACGATCAACAACAAGGCCGGCCACGACAGCCCCAACTTCGAGGCCACGGTGGGCGATCGGGTCGAGTTCGTCTCGATCACGCACGGCGAGTACTACCACACCTTCCACGTCCACGGTCACCGCTGGGCGGACAACCGCACGGGGTTGCTGACCGGACTCGAGGACCCCAGCCAGATTCTCGACGACAAGATCACGGGGCCGGGGGACTCGTTCGGTTTCCAGGTGATCGCGGGGGAGGGGGTCGGCGCGGGCGCGTGGATGTACCACTGCCATGTGCAGAGCCACTCGGACATGGGGATGGCGGGGTTGTTCCTCGTGAAGAAGGCGGACGGGACCATCCCGGATTATGAGCCGCATCATGCGGCGGCCGGGGCTGCCGAGGAGTCCGGGGCGTCCGGGCACGATCACGGCTAGGGCCTGACCCATCGGACAGGCCCTAGGCGTCGGCGCGGAGGTCGCGCAGGAGCTCGTCGAGCATATCGATGCGGTCCTCCGGATCGGGGTAGGCGTCCGGGGCCTCACTGTGGTTGGCCCAGCCGGATGCTCGCAGGCGCTCCAGGCGTTCGACGAGGCGAGGGCGGATGTCCGGCGAGAGACGGAAACCGTGGTTCAGGGCGGCGAAGGTGTACGCCGACAGGAACTCCCAGTGCACATCGGTTGATTCGAGTTCGCGCAGGAGACGGTCGTAGGCGTCCGGCGTGCCGCGCTGGAGCGCATCGCGGAGGCTGAGCGCGCGGATCTCCGGGACGCCGGAGTCGGCGTGCCGTTGCAGGGCGTCGAAGGCGGCCCACGAGTTGCGTTCCTCGGCGCAGCGGAGACCGGCAAGCGTCCTGGCGGCGCTCACGCGGACGCCCCGGTCGGCATCGTGCTCGAACAGGTCGATCAGGGCGTGCACGGCCTCGCCCTCCGACGGGGAGCCCTCGACCATCGGGTCGAGGCCCTCGGCGGCTGCGCTGCGAACCCTGGCGTCGGCGTGCCGCAGTGCGTCGAGGAACAACGGGAGGGGCGGGGCCTCCAGCGGCTCGTTCATGTGCAACCCGTCGTAGCAGCACAGCAGTTCGCTCAAAGCGACGGCGTCGGGCGGGCCATCGGCAAGGCGGTCGAGGGTCTCGCGGATCCGGCGGTACCGGAACACGCCGTTGAACAGCAGCACCGCGGACAGCGCCTCGACGCCGAGCGCCACCCGGTCCGGGTCCTCGTCGTCGCACAGGGCCAGGGCCTCGTCGATCAGCAGGCAGGACCGCGCGCGGTCCGTCCAGGACTCGACCTCGGGCTGTTCGGCAAGATCCGTCAGCACGTCCGTGCGTTCGGGGCCGCCCGGAGCGAGCGGGAGCGCCTTCGCGAGGGCGTCGCGTGTCCTGGACCGCAGCCGGTCCGACTCGTCGGCGGGCAGGGGTACCGCTCGCCGCGCCACGACGCAGGCCAGCATGACGGCGACACCGAAGCGCACCTCGTACGCGAAGCTGTCGGGTCGGCCCGCGTGAGCGAGACCCTGCGCGGTCCAGTCGTGGTCCCGTATCTGGCGGAGTCGGTCTCGCGCATCGTCCCGTGCGTCGGGGGAGATCTCACTCGGCGCCGGGGCGCCGCCGAGGTCTGCCGTCAGCGCCGTCCACTCCCGCAGAAATCCCTCGGGGTCGTCCAGGTTCGCGGCGAAGACCGCCTCCGTCCGCTCGCGGATCGCGCGGTCGCGGCGCAGGACATCGGCGAAGCTGCTCGCGAAGGAGTCGAAAGGTTCGTTCACCGACTGCTCGCGCTCCAGGGCCTGCGCCAACTCCCGCAGCGCCCATGCCGGATCGGCGTTCGCCGCCGCGTCGGCCGCCGCCTTGCCCCGGACGTCCGGGTCCGCGTCCCGCAGCGCGGCGGCCAACTCTTCGTGCAGCTCTGCCTGCCTGCGCTCTCTCCGCTTCTTGAACATGAGGACACCGTATGGGGCGGGCGCTGTACGGCTACTGCCCCCGCAGGAGATCCAGCAGGTCGGACAGCAGCTGCGCCCTCTCCGCGCCCGTGAAGTCCGAGGAGATGTCCCGGTCGGCCCACGCCGTGTCGCGCAACGCCTCGACGCGCTGAATGAGTGCCTTGCGCTGGGAGCGCGAGGGGAGGACGAAGCCGGATCCGCCGGGCACGTTTCCCAGGGCCAGGAGCAACTGCCAGTGTGCAGAAGGGGATTCGAGCCCGGACAGGAGCCGGTCGTATGCGTCCGGGGCGCCGCGCCGCAGCGCGTCGGCGACGCTGTGCGCGAGGATCTCCGGTACGTCCGAGTCCGCCTGGCGCTCCAAGGCCTCGGAGGCGATGCGCGCGTGGTGTTCGTCGCCGTAGTTCAGCCACCGCAGTGCCAAGGCCGCGCGGCGGCGCACACCCGTGTCCGAGTCGTTCTCCAGGAGGCCGACGAGGCCCTCCACGGCTTCCGCTTCGGCAGGGGAGCCGGCGGCTATCGGGTCGAGGCTCTCCGCTGCCGCGGCGCGGACGACAGGGTCGGGATGGCGCAGCGAGTCGAGCAACAGCGGGAGGGGCGGGTCGTCCAGGGGCATCGGCATGTGCAGATGGCTGTAGCACTGCAGGATCCGGCTCAGCAGGAAAGGGTTCTCCTGGGCCTCGCGGGCGACCAGGCCGTCGAGGATCTCGCGCACCCGGTCGCGGCGGACCACCTCGCCGAAGAGGAGCTTGGCCAGGAGCTCGGCGCCCAGCGTCACCAAGTCCTGTTCCTCGCTGGTGCACAGGTCAAGCGCTTCGTCGATGAGTACGCCCGCACGGGCACGGTCGGTCCATGACTCGACCACGGGGGACTTGGTCAACGGGGCGAGGGCGGCGGCCCGTTCGTCGCTGCCCGGCGAGTGCGGCAGGGCCTTCCTGAGCACGGCGCGCGTATCAGCTCGGAGCCGCTCCGCCTCCTCCTCCGACACCGGCGCGTTCTGGAGCAGCACGACGCAGGCCAGCATGACGGCGATGTCGAACGCCAGGTCGTAGGCGAAGCCGCCCGGCTGTCCGCGGCCGACGATGCCGTCGGCCGTCCAGCCCTCGCGGCGTACGGCGCTGAGGCGGCCCCGCATGTCGTCGCGCAGGTCGTCGTCGATGTCCCGCACGGCAGGGCCGCCGCCGAGCTCCGCCGTGAGTGAGGTCCAGGCCTGGATGAAGCCTTCGGGGTCGTCCAGGTGCTGCGCGAAGACCTGTTCCGTCCGTTCGCGGATCGGCCGCTCGCGGCGCAGCGCGGCCGCGAAGCCGCTCACCACCGTCCCGGAGAAGTCCTCCGCCCACGGTTCGCGCTCCACGGCCCGCACCAGTTCGCGCAGCGCCCATTCCTGGTCGTCATTCTCGGCGACCTCGGCCGCCGCCTTGCTCCGGACCTCAGGGTCCGTGTCCCGCAGCCTGGCGGCGAGGTCCTCGCGCAGCTCCGCCCGCTTGCGTGCTCTCCGGTTCGCCAACATCCCGACAGCGTAGGCGGGGCGCCACGCGGGCCGACGGCGGGTTCAGATGCTGATGTCGAGGACCGCCCACGCCGTGTACGGCTCCTCCTGTACGTAGACGCGCGGGCCACGGCTTACGGTCCGGCGGCGCCCGAGCGGGGTGCCGCCGGGCCCGACAAGACGTCCGGTCGAGACCGGGCGTACCTGGTCGTAAGTGACCTCGGCGTCGACGAGACGGTCGCGGTCGTCGCCGTACCCGCCGACGAACGTCGCCCGGCCCGCGGACACGGCCAACGCCGCGGCGCCCGTCACGGAGTTCACGCGTGGCCGCACCTTGCCGTCGGGGTGGATCTCCACGAGTGCGAAGTCGTTGTAGGCGCAGACCCATACGCCGTCCTCGCTCACGTTGAGCGCGTAGCAGTCGTAGATCTCGCCCGCGCCCTCCACCGCCTCGTACGCCCACAGCGGTTCGCCCTCGGCGCTCCAGCAGCGCAGGCCGGGACGGCTGAGCTCGTCGTCCCCGAAGACGCCTTCGTCGAAGTGGCCGACCCACAGCCGGCCTGCCGGGTCGACCAGGAACTGCTCGATCGCGTCCCCGACGCGGAACGTCCACGACTCACGGCCCAGCGCGTCGTACACCTGCACATGCTGCTCGCTCCTGCGGCTGCGCGCGTCGGCGACGACGAAGCCACCGTCCGGGAGCGCGTCGATCCGGGGGAACCGGGCGCGGAGCGCGCTGAGTTCCGTCGCGTGGTCCCGTCCTTCGGCGTCGACGGTGACGACCAGGGCGTCGTACGGCTTGAGCGCGCCAGGCCCGGGCTTCGGTTCGCGCGCGGCGACGAGCCAGTGCGTGGACCCGAAGGCGTCGACGGTGCTGTGGGCGATGTGGCGGTCGTGGTACCTGCGCGGCAGGCGTGCGTACGGGGCGAGGGGCGTCGGAGGCGTTTCCTGAGGGCTGTGCCCGGCAACGGAGGCGCTGTGCCCGGTAACGGTGTTGGTGTCCACGGCAACGGGGGTGCTGTGGTCGGCATCGGCCTTTCTGGTCGTCATGTGGAGATCCTGTACGACACACGGATCGTCGTGCCAACCCTTTACCCGGGGATACACGTTGGGTGTACTCCTTGTACGGATCACCCCTGCGCGACCCGCACGTCGCAGTACGCCCGCAGCCGCGAACCGTCCCCCGAGGGAGCCGAGTTGAGCAAGGACAGCGAGTACGACTACGTCATCGTCGGTGCCGGATCCGCGGGATGTGTGCTTGCCGCGCGGCTTTCGGAGGATCCCGCGACGCGGGTGGTCCTCGTGGAGTCGGGGCCGCGGGACCGCAAGCCCGAGATCCGGATCCCGGCCGCCTTCCCGAAGTTGTTCAAGACGCCCTACGACTGGAACTTCTCCACCGCGAAGCAGGCCGCCCTCGACGGCCGTGAACTCTTCTGGCCCCGCGGCCACATGCTCGGCGGCTCGTCGTCGATGAACGCCATGATGTGGGTGCGCGGGCACCGCGACGACTACGACGCCTGGGGCGAGGCGGCGGGCCCCGAGTGGTCCTACGAGGAGTTCGAGCGGTACTTCCGGCGTGCCGAGCGGTGGACGGGCCCGGCGGGCGCCGGCAGCGTCTACGGAACGGAAGGGCCGCTCTGGATCTCGCCGCCGCGCGCCCTCAACACGACCACGCCCGCGTTCCTCGACGCCTGCCGCGCGGCGGGCCTGACCGAACTGAACGAACTGAACGGCCCCGACAACGGCGGCTTCGCGCTCACCCCGCTCAACCAGCGCGGCGGCCGCCGCTGGAGCGCCGCCGACGGCTATCTCAGGACGGCGGGGCGCCGCCGCAACCTGCACATCCTGACCGACGCGCGGGTCCGCAGGCTGGAGTTCGACGGGACACGCGTGGCCGGTGTGATCGCCGACGGCGTGCCCGGCAAGCTGATCGCCCGCCGCGAAGTGATCCTCAGCGCCGGTGCCATCGGCTCCCCGCAACTGCTCCAGGCTTCGGGCGTCGGCGACCCCGACGCACTCGCCAAGGCGGGCATCGAGACCCGTGTCGCCGCACCCGACGTGGGCCGTCACCTCCAGGACCACCTCGCCTACTCGGTCACCATGCGCTGCCCGCGGCCCGTCACCCTGACCGGCGCCGACTCCCTCGCCAACGTCGGACGCTTCCTGCTCGGCAGGCGCGGCCCCCTGACGTCCAACGTCGCCGAGGCCGTCGCCTTCATCAGGACGAGGCCCGAACTGACCGCCCCCGACATCGAGTTGATCTACGCCCCCGTGCCGTTCGTCGACCACGGGCTCGTACCGCCCACCGAGCACGGCATCACCATCGGCGTGGTCCTCCTCCAGCCGCAGAGCGAGGGCCGGATCACCCCCACCCGGCCGGGGGTCTCCGCGCCGCCCCGCATCGACCCCGGCTATCTGACGGCCGACGCCGACATCGCCACCCTCGTCGCCGGGGTGCGCCGCGCCGAGGAACTCCTCGCGGGCAGCGCCCTTGCCCCGTACACGTCGGGCCCGCTCGAGCCGTATCCGGGGACCGTCGACGACGACACCCTTGCCCGGTCGATCCGCGGCTCCGCCGAGACGCTCTACCACCCGGTCGGCACCTGCCGGATGGGCGGCGACGAGCGGTCGGTCACCGATCCGACGCTGCGCGTGCGCGGCGTGCAGGCGCTGCGGGTGGTCGACGCGTCGGTGATGCCGAGGATCACCCGCGGCCACACCCACGCGCCCACGGTCGCCCTCGCGGAGAAGGCGGCGGAGCTGATCAGGGCGGACGCGCGGCGGTGACCGGGCGAACCCCGCAGGCCGAGGCCGTCCGGTGTGCCCGGCGGCCGTATTCTGACCGGCGGACGATCCGCCGGCGGACGATCGGCCGCAGTCCCTGATCCGCCGCAGTCCTTGATTCACCGCAGTCTTGATGCACCGCAGTCCTTGAGGAGCCCCAGGTGACCGAGCCGCCGTCGAGCGCCGCCGCGCGCCCCACGCTGGAGGCGGTGGCCGCCCGCGCCGGGGTCTCCCGGGCCACGGTGTCCCGCGTCGTGAACGGCGACACGGGGGTGCGCGATGAGCTCGCCGAGAAGGTCAGGCACGCGGTCGACGAGCTCGGCTACGTACCGAACCGCGCCGCCCGCAGCCTGGTCACCCGCCGCCACGACGCGGTCGCCGTCGTGATCGCCGAACCGGAGACACGGGTCTTCGCCGACCCGTTCTTCGCGCTGCAGCTGCGCGGCATCAGCAAGGAGCTGACCTCGCGCGACGTGCAGCTCGTGCTGCTCCTGACCGAGGGGCGCGACGATCACGAGCGGGTGGGCCGCTATCTGTCGGGCGGCCATGTCGACGGCGCGCTCGTCTTCTCCCTGCACCTCGACGATCCGCTGCCCGGCATCATCCAGGGTGCCGGGGTGCCGACGGTGTTCGGCGGCCGCCCGGGGTGGCCCGACGGTACGGCCACATCGCCGTACGTCGACTGCGACAACCGCGGGGGCGCGCGGGCCGCGGTCCGCCATCTGGTCTCGCTGGGCCGCACACGCGTCGCGCACATCACCGGCCCCCTTGACCAGACATCGGCGGTGGACCGGCTCGACGGCTACCGCGACGTCCTGCCGGAGGCGGGGGACGCGTACGTCGCCGAGGGCGACTTCACGCCGGCCGGCGGGGAGCGGGCGATGCGTGAACTTCTCGACCGCTGCCCGGACTTGGACGCCGTCTTCGCCGCCAACGACCTCTCGGCATCGGGCGCGCTCCGGGTGCTCCACGAGCGGGGGATGCGGGTGCCGGAGGACGTCGCGCTGGTCGGCTTCGACGACATGCTGCCGGTGGCCGAGCAGACATCACCCCCGCTGACGACGGTGCGGCAGGACATCGAGGAGATGGGGCGGCTGATGGCGCGCATGCTGCTGTCGCGGGGCGGCCCGGAGGAGAGCGTCGTCCTGCCGACGGAGCTGGTGCGCAGGGGGTCGGCGTAGGCGGCCGGACGGACCAGCGCGCCGCACGAAAGGGTGCCCTCGTTACCCCGCGCGGCTCACCGGTGTTTCCGCCGCGCGCCGCCCGGGTGAGGCTCGAAGCGGTATTTCCCCTCATCAGGAGGTAGACCCATGCGCAAGTGCGCGATCCTGGCAGCGGCGGCCCTTGCCGCGGTCACCGTCATCGGCGGGGCCGGTTCCGCCATCGCCGGTCCCGGCCCCGGCCCCGGTCCCGGCGCCTTCGCGGAGGGCGTGGTGGCGAACTCGCCCGGCGTCCTCAGCGGCAACCTCGTGCAAGTGCCCGTCCACTTTCCCATCAACGTCTGCGGCAACTCCGTGAATCTCATCGGCGCCCTCAACCCCGCCGTGGGCAACAGCTGCAGGTAGGTCTGCCGACGGAAGCCCCGTCGCGTACCGAACGCGACGGGGCTTCCGCGTGGCGGGCTACGCCCCGAACACTTCGCCGGGCTACGCCCCGTCCACTTCGCCGGGCTACGCCCCGTCCACTTCGCCGGGCTACGCCCCGACACTCACCGTGAACCTGCGCGGATTGCCGTCGTGCGCCGCCCCGGACACATCCGGCTCCCCGTCCGGCCGGACATCGTCGTACGGAAACGCGTACCCGATGGGGGAGTTCGCGTGCACCACCCGCGCCCAGTGATTCGTCACCGCGTCCTTGTAGTAGTCCCCGGAGCCCGCCCCGTTCGGCTGCTCGGCATGCGTCAGCATGATGCTCCGGTTGAACCCCGCCGCGAGCCGCGCGAGCAGCCCCTTCTTGTCGTCGGAGTCCGCGGGGTCATTGGTGAACGGCCCGTGGTTGCAGGTGAAGATGTCCTTCGACGTCGGCTTCGCGAACGTGTGCCCGCCGTCGAACGTCAGCGTGTCACCGCTCACCCGCCCGGTGAACACACCACGGCCGCCCTGCAGGTCGATCTTGAGGTCGGTGCCCCGGTACTTCTCCCACACCTGGTCGATGTAGCTGTTCCACACGTCGCGGAACGGCATCTCGTCGGGCCGGTCGAAGTACGGGGCCATGAGGTTCTGCGGTGAGATGACCCGCAGTACGTCCCCGCCGTCGCCCCGGATCACCAGATCGCCCCACGGCTGACCGTCCTTCTCGCCCTGCGCGACGAGATCGGCGGCGATCTTGTCGACGGCCCCGTCGGGCAGCGGGGCGACGGTGTGCTTGGCGTCGCCCTCCAGGGTCAGACCGATGGGGAGGGCCGTGACGAGATCGACATAGCTGATGTTGGCGTACAACTGCGTGCTGTTGAAGGTGAATTCGCAGAACGACCAGGTGCGCCCGTAGTTGGGGTCCTCCTTGGTCGCGAAGGCGGGCTCGACCAGGGACGGGCCCGGGTTGAGGAAGAAGTCCAGCTTGTCGTCCCGCACGAAGTAGACCCGGGCGCCGAACATTTGAGGCAACGTCAGAACCTTGGGTTCGGAACCGGCCGCGCCGAGCGGAATGGAACAGTCGACCGGGAGCGGCGTCTGCGGGGCCGACGGCGAGTCGGGCCGGTAGACACCGCCGTCCGGCTTGAGCAGCACCCAGCGGTCGGTGCCCTGCTCGTGCCCGGTGACGTAGGCGCGCACCTCGCCGGCCAACGACTTGTTCTGCAGGGCGAGTTCACAGGTGGCGGGCGCCGCCTTGGCGTCGGGGCTGAGGAGGCTGCCCCAGGCGGGATAGGTCAGGGCTCCGGCGGCACCGGCTGCGGACGACAGAAATACGCGACGCGATATCACGGAAGGTCTCCCGGGATGTGGGGTGTGGGGGTGTGGGGGCGTGGGGGCGTGCCCGGCGTGCGGTGAGACCACTGTTGCGTCAGGGAAATCCGGCGTCAAGAGATGTGGCTGAGAGCGCTCTCAGAAATGTCGTTCCTTCACAAGGTGGCGGTCCGCGTGCGTTGTCAGTGCCAGGTGCCAGACTCGGAAGAACGGAAGCGAGATGCGACAAAGGAGTCGATCATGCTCAGTACCCGTTTCCTCACGGGTGCCCCTGTGTGGGTGGACCTCGGCACTCCGGATCTGGACAGTGCCAACGCCTTCTACCGCGCGCTCTTCGGCTGGGAGTTCCAGTCGGCCGGCGCGGAATTCGGTGGATACGGCATGTATCAGTCGGACGGAAAGACCGTGGCGGGCGCCATGACCGTCCCCGCCGAGGAGGCCCCGCCGGCCTGGACGCTCTACTTCAAGACGCCGGACGCCGACGCGACGAGCAAGGCGGTCGAGCAGGCGGGCGGCGCCGTCAAGTACGAGGCCATGGACGTCGGAGACCTGGGCCGCATGGCGGTGTTCACCGACGCCCAGGGTGTCGGCTTCGCCGTCTGGCAGCCGGGCACGAACCAGGGGCTCGACCTCGTCGACGCGCCGAACAGCATGAACTGGACCGAGCTGTACACGCCGGACATCGCAGCGGCCGCCGCGTTCTACGGCACGGTCTTCGGCTGGGGCACCACCACCCAGTCCTTCCCCGGCGGTTCGTACACGATGATTCACCCCGCCGAAGGCACCGCGGACGACATGTTCGGCGGCCTGTGGCCGCTGGCCGACGCCCCGGAGGAAGCCGAGGGCGGGGCCTACTGGACTCCGTACTTCCAGGTGACCGACATCGACGCGGTGCTCGCCAAGGTCGAGCCCGCCGGGGGCACGGTGCGGGTGCCGCGGATGGACCTGGAGGGCGTCGGCAGCTTCGCCAAGCTCGCCGATCCGTCCGGGGCGCGGTTCGCGCTGATGCAGCCGGCGCTGAGCGCGGGCTGAGGATGTCGACCGTCCGGCGTCGCCCGGCCACCGGGGGCGACGCCGGGCAGTCCGGAGGGGCGAGCGGCGCGCCGAAGCGGCGTGCTGACGCGGCGCGTGGAGAACGGCCGAAACGCGTCGCCGCGCCGCGTTGATCGTTCGTTGATCGGTTGTTTCGCGCGCCCTGCCAGCATCATCGGCATGAAGATCGACATGACCACCGAGCCGGAACTCGCCTGGCAGGAGCAGGCGCTGTGTGCGCAGACGGGCTCCGACTTCTTCTTCCCCGAACCGGGCAGCTCCGTGCGCGAGGCAAAGTACATCTGCCAGCTCTGCGAGATGCGCCCCGCCTGTCTCGAATACGCCCTGGCCCATGACGAGCGGTTCGGCGTCTGGGGCGGGCTCTCCGAGAAGGAGCGGCTCCACCTCAGGCGTAGGTGACCTTCTCGGGCGTACGTGTCTCACGCGTAGGTGACCGTGAACCTCCTCGTCCCTGCCGGTACGCGCACATCGTCGCCCGCGACCGTCAGATCCCGGCCGTCCGCGGTCGCCGACCGCACCGAGCCGAACCGGCACGGATAGACATAGCGGACCCGCTCCGGTGACCTGGTGATGTCCACGGTGACCTTCCGCGCGCCCGCGTCATGGGTGAGGCGGTAGCCGAACGGCGCGCCGAACAGGTTCGGGGCGTCATCGACGGCCACCGAATCGCCGTCCGGCACCCAGTGCGGACGTACACCCGGAGCGATGTACAGGTGCGGATCGCGGTCCTCGTCGGCCTCGAAGAAGAGGATGTCGCGGAGCAGCAGCAGATACTCGGCCGCCGCCCATCCGTGCGGGATGTCCCCCATGTACCAGTGGCGGCCGGGGACTTCGCGGTAGTCGGACGCGATGGGGAAGGCGTGCTGCTCGTTCCACGCGCCGAGCGCCACCGCACGCTCCTCGGTGCGCGGCATGGACGCGCCCACGATCCAGCCGAGCAGCGCGTCCATCCGCGCCGCGTCACCGGCCAGGAGGTAGGCGTGCGCCAACTGCGTCGTCAGGTAAGGCCCGTAGGTGTTCCACGCCGCCTCGTGCCGGTAGCCGCCGGTCACGAAGTGGGCGTACATCGTGTCGAGCGTGTGGCGTGCCGCCCGGTCGATGTCCTCGCCCAGCTTGCTGCCCATGTGCAGCCGCAGCGGATGGAAGAACGCCGCCGTGCCGATCATCGTCGAGTCGAGCCGGCCGACGTCGGCGGGTCCGGTCGGTATGTACGTCTCCCAGGCGCCGCGCCGCCGCTGTTCCTCAAGGACCCAGCGCACCGATGCGGCCGTCGCGCGCTTCAAGTCGTCGAAGGCGCCCCAGAGTTCCGGTACGTCGGGGGATCCGATGCGCTCCGCGAGCCGCGCCGCCTCGTACAGCCCGGCCAGGCCCCACAGGTCGTCCCAGTAGTGCGGCTTGTCGCGCTCGCCGAGGTGCTCGGCGCTCCAGCCGCTGTGCAGCAGGCCGTACTGGTCGCGGTTGTCCCGCAGCCACCGGGCGCCGTCGATGACGTACGGCGTGTAGAGCTTCGCGCCGAAGGCGGCGGACCGGCCGCGCGTACGGTCGAAGCGGCCGATCGCCCACAGCGCCTGGCCGTTGCTGTCCCACTCGCGGTCGTCCTTCTCGTGCGGGCCGCCGTAGAAGCCGTACTCGGCGCACGGCCCGATCCGGCCCGTCCCGCGGTTGAACTTGAGCGGGTAGTGCGTGCCCAACTGGTGCTCGGCCAGGGCCGAATCGCCCACCAGCGAGCACGCCGTGGCCTCGACGGACGAGTCGCGGATCCAGAAGGAGTCGTACACCGTAGGACCGGGATGGATCTCGCCGTGGTCGGAGAGGATCAGGAGCTGTGAGCGGCACTGCCGGAAGCGGTCCGTCAAGTGGGCGACGGGTGAAGGCAGTTCGGGCTGTACGCCCTGTGAGAGGAGCTTGTCCGTCCAGAAGTCGCGGTTGGCCTCCTCCAGGCGGGCGGCGGGAGTGGCCTTGATCTCGGCCAGGTCGGCGGCCCCGCTGTACAGATCGACCGGGAGCCGGACGTCGAGCTCGAACAGGTCGTCGTCCGCGACCCGGTAGGGCCAGGCGAACGCCGCACTGCACAGGCCCGCGATCTGGTCCTGGGCGCGCAGCGCGCCGTTCAGTTTGCCGCCGTTGACCAGGTCGTGGAACGGGCTGTGCGTGAGATAGGCGTCGGGGTCGTACGTGAAGTCCGGGTTGCCGTACACGCCGTACTGCTCGGGAGCCGTGTCGAACACCGGGCCCCACCCGCTGTTGGTCTCCACCCGCCCCTCGTCCGGCAGATGGCGCAGGAACGTCAGGCGCCGGTCGGTGATCTGGCGGCCGTTGCGGTCGTGCCGCTGGAAACCGCTCGGCCCCGCCGGCATGACCGCCGCACAGAGCCAGCCCTCGCGCGGCTGCCCGGTCGCGCTGCCCACCGTCAGGCGGGTCACGACCAGATCGCGCTGCCGGGCGCCGACGGCGGTCGCGAAGGTCCGCTGCACGAACTCGGTGCCGTCGGCCGTGCGGAACGTCGTCAGGACCACCGGCAGATGCGGTGCCTCCATGCGCTGCCCGACCGTCCCGCCGCCCGTCAACTGCGGCAGATGCAGGGCGCCGTTGGCCGGTTCGTAGAGGAAGAAGGAGAGACAGTACTTGTCGTAGACGGGCTCGATCTCGCCCGCCTGGCCGATCAGCGACTCCTGACGGTGGTCCTTCACACCCACCATGTGCCAGTAGCGGTACAGGGCGTTGGAGGCGAAGGCCGCCTCCTTGGACTCGTACGTCCCCTGGTCGAAGTCGTCGCTCCAGCGCCGGAAGGCCGCCTGCGCCCACCAGGGCACGGGATAGGGCATGCGTGCCCTGCCCGCCCAGCCGCGCCACATGACCTCGTAGAACATCCATTCATGGGTCTGCGCCATGGATTCCACCCCCGCTGCCCACCGTTGCACCGGGGCGGGCAGCCGTAAATCCGTTCGGCACCGCGGTCCTCGCACGGTTACCATCCGGGAGCGCGCGCGGACCGATCACCGCTGGTCCGCGCGTATGCGGGGTCCTGTAGAGCAGAGGCAGACTCGCCGCCACGGCATGGCGGATACGCCGGTTCGAATCCGGCCGGGACCACGGGCGGACGGCACGGGCGGGGCGGGACGGATGAGTGAGAGCAGCGGGATCGGCGAGAGCAGGGGGATCAGCGAGAGCGGCGGGATCAGCGCGGCGGACCTCGCGGTCTTCCACGACGTGGTCGGCAGGCTCCGCGAGCTGCCCGTCGACGACCCGGTGCGGCTGCGCGCCGAGCAGGTCGCCGCGTCCTTCGCCCGCGACGGGCGGCTCCGTCGGCGCAAGGCGCGCGGAGCCGAACTCTCCGCCGCCGACGCGGCCGTGATGGCCGCCACCGCCACCGGGGCCGACGACCGCCGCGAGGACGCGCCGCTGGTCGCCGAGAGCTCTAGGGGTGCCGCGGGGGTCTTCCGGCGCCCACGGCCCTGCTATGTCTGCAAGGCGTCGTATCGACAGGTCGACCCCTTCTACCACCGGCTCTGTCCCGACTGCGCCGCCGACAACCGCACCCGGCGCACGCTCACCACCGACCTGAGCGGGCGCCGCGCGCTGCTCACCGGCGGCCGCGTGAAGATCGGCTTCCAGCTGGCCCTGATGATGCTGCGCGACGGCGCCGAACTCCTGGTCACCAGCCGTTTCCCGCACGACACGGAGCGGCGCTTCCGTGCGGCGGAAGGCAGCGAGAAGTGGCTCGACCGGCTCACGGTGCTCGCCGTCGACCTGCGTGACCCCCGCCAAGTCCTCGGCCTGTGCGAGGAGTTGCGGCAGGAGGGCGAGCCGCTGGACATCCTGGTCAACAACGCCGCGCAGACGGTCCGGCGGCCACCGGAGTCGTACGCGGCGCTCACCGCGGGGGAGTTGGCGACGCTGCCCGCCGGCGCACGTGGTGCGCCCGGGTTCCGGCCGATGCGTGCCGTCGACGGCTCCGCCGCGCAGGGCGCCATCGCCCTGGTCCTTCGCGAGGCCGACGAGGCGGGGCTGCTGCCCGATCCCTCGCCGGAGAACTCCTGGTCGGCGCGTCTTGGCGACCTCGACCCCGCCGAGGTCCTGGAGACCCAGCTGGTCAACGCACTCGCCCCGGCCCTGCTCTGCGACCGGCTGCTGCCCCTGCTGCTCGCATCGCCGCACCCCCGTACGTACATCGTCAACGTCACGGCGGTCGAGGGCCGCTTCGCGGTGCGCAACAAGATGCCGGGGCACCCGCACACGAACATGGCGAAGGCCGCCCTGAACATGCTCACCCGCACCAGCGCGGCCGAACTCGCCGAGCGCGGCGTGCACATGTGCGCCGTCGACACCGGCTGGATCACGGACGAGAACCCGACGCCCAAGAAGGACCGCATCGCGGACGCGGGCTTCCGCACACCCCTCGACGTGGTGGACGGCGCCGCGCGGATCTACGACCCGATCGTGCGCGGCGAGGCGGGCGCACCCGTCTCCGGGGTGTTCCTCAAGGATTACCGGGAGGCGGAGTGGTGAACGACCCGACGGCCGTGAGCCCGTTCGCGTTCGCGGGAGTTCCGCGCGTAGTGCCACGCCCCGCCGCCGAACTGGCCCCGCTGCTCGACTGGTTGAGGGGCGGCCGCCCGGCGGGCGAGCGCCTCGACTTCGCGGCCGGGACGGTGCTTCCGGACGGGCGGCTCGACCTGTGCAAGCAGGCGCTCGGAGCGGAGGGCGCCGCGTTGGTCGCCGATGCGCTGCGGGGCAGCTCACATGCTGAACAGGCTTCTCCCGTACGTCACTTGCTGCTCGGAACCGATGGCCTGGGTGACGAGGGGGCGGCCACCGCGGCGGCCACCGCGACCGGAGCCAGGGGGGTCGAGACCCTCTACCTCGGCTGCAACGGCATCACGGCGGGCGGCGCCTGCCGCATCGCCGATCAGCTGCGGGCCTCGCCGCAGGTGGTGACGGGCGTCTGGCTCAAGCGCAATCCGCTGGGTGCGCAGGGCGGGGCCGCGGCGACCGAACTGATCGACTCCGTACGGACCTTGCGTACGCTCGACCTCGTGCAGACCGGGCTCGACGCGGCCGGGACCGCCGTCCTCGCCGACGCGTTGCTCGCGGCGTCCGCTGCGGGCCGACGCGTCGAGCGGGTTTTCCTGGGCGGCAATCCGCTCGGGCCGGCGGGCGCCGTGCCGCTTGCCGAGCTGGTCGCCGGGGGTGGGGTGCGCGAACTGTACGTATCGGCGGCTCAGTTGGGTGATGCGGGGGCACTGCGGATCGCGGAAGGTCTTGAGCGTGCGCCACGGGGTGCGCTCGACCGCCTCGCCGTCGCCAGCAACGGCATCGGGCCTCTGGTCGCCGCGCGCCTTGTCGCGGCCGCCGTGGCCGCCGGGGTCGAGCTGCTCGACCTCGGCCGGGTGCGGGCCGCGGGGGCGCTCGGCGCGGCGGACAACCGTGTCGACGACGCGGGCGCCATGGCCATGGCCGGGAGTCTCGCCGCGGGCGAGCATCGCTTGGCCCATCTGGTGCTCAGCCACACCGGACTGCGCAGCCGGGAGGCGCATCGGCTGCTTGACGCCGCCCCGCAGGCGCTGAGGCCTACGCGTTTTGTGCTTGGCCAGGGTGTTGCGGCCAGCGTCAAGCGGCGGCTTGCGGTGTTCAGTCGGGGCATACCCGCACCGTCGGTTCCGGCGGACGTCGCCGCCGTGCGCAGCGTGCATCGGTGAGGGCTCCGTTGGGCGTGTGGGGCCCCGGAGCCCGGGGGATACGATCCCCCCAAGGGCGGGGCCGTAGCGCAGAGGCAGTCGCGTCGGTCTCCAAAACCGGAACACGCTGGTTCGATTCCAGCCGCCCCGCCCCCTCACCTCTGCAATTCGCTGTCCCCGTGCCGGTCCCGCCAGGCAGAATCCGCGCATGGCACCGCCCGAGAAGACCGCCGCCCGTCATCTGCTCTCCGACCTCGATCCGCTGCCGTATCCGCGGCGGATGCGGGAGATCGCCGAGAGTGCGCAGGACTTCGCTGCGCGCGGTGCGCTGCGGTCGGTCCTGGAGGAGCTGGGGTGCGGTGGGGCGTACGAGCGCGGCGTGGCCATCGTGCTCGCCTGTGCCGGCGGGGACGCCGAGTGGACCGGGGCGCGGCTCGCCGACCCCGACCCCTTCGTGCGCGGGCACGCGCTGCGTGTCGCGGAGAGTCATCGGGTGCCGGACGCCGCCTTCGAGGCCGCGCTCGACGATGCCCCCGAAGCGGTGCGGCGGCAGTTGCTGCACGCGATCGTCGCCGGGCGCCGCACCGCGCTCGCCGATCGCGTCATCGGCCCGCTGCGGCGCGCGTGGGGTGACAGGGAGGCGGCCAGGCTGCTGCCCGGTTGTTCGGCCCCCGTGGTGGAACGGCTGCTGCCGGAGCTCTTCCACGCCGTAAGCGGATGGCGGCCGCTGGCGAAACGGCACGCGGGTGTGCTCATCGATGTGGCGGAACGTGAACTCGGCGCGCTGCCCGATGCGCTGCGGGACGGGTGGTGGCAGCGGTACGCGGCGGGGATCGCGGCGGCCACGGACGCCGAGCCGGTGCGGGTGCTCGACCTGCTGGAGCGCTGTGCACCCAGTGCCTTTCCTTCTCGACTCCGGTCGCATCTTGGCGTGTTCGCGGACGCGGCGCCGGGACGCGTACTGGCTGTCCTCACCGGGCCCTGGGGGTGGCCGCTGCGGCGCAGCGGTGGGGTCACGATGCCTGTGCTGCGCAAGCTGGTCCGTTCCGGTGTCCCCGAACTCCTCGCGTACGCCCGTGCCGTCGCCGACGACTCCACCGATCTCTCCCGGCTGATCCTCGCGCACCCGCCGGGGGAGCGGGCCGCCGTGTACGCGCGGGCCGTCGAGGGGCGCGGCGCGGGGTTCGTCACCGTCGACGGGGTCCTCCTCGGCGCGCTGCCCCGCGGTGCGGTTGCCGACGTGGCCCGGCGGATGGCCGAGCGAGCCAAGGAACAGGGCGGGCAGGGGAGTTCAGCCCTGCTCGCCGAGTCCTTCCTGCCCTGCGACGAGGTGCACGACCGGCTCGTGGCGGCGACCCGGCGGGCGTCCGCCGAGGAACGCGCCGAAGCCTGGCCGCTGCTCGTCCGCAATGCCGCCCGCTCCGGGGAACGCGCCCAAGTCACCGCCGTACTCGAAGAGATGACGCGACTGACCAACGAGCAGGACCCGGTGCGCTCCGCCGCCCTGTCCGCGCTCGCCGAGACCCGCCCCGCCCTCTTCGGCGCCGAGGCGGAACCGTTCCTCGACCGGATCTGTGCCGATGCCGTCGCGGCCCGCGACTCCTCGTACGGCACCCGCGGCGCACTCAGCCGCCTTGCCGTCGCCGTGCTGCGCGAGCACGCGGCGGGCGGGGAACGGGAGTTGGTGAACTGGGCGCTGCGCACCCTCGTCCGGATCTCGGGCAGCACCGGCGGCGCCGACCTCGGCCGCCTCGACCGCACACTGCGCCGCGGCCAGGAGCACCAGGTGTTCGAAGCGCTGCGCCCCTGGATCGAGGCGGGCGCCGAGAAGGCCGACTACAGCCTGACCTTCGCGCTCGCCCGCGCGGTCGGACGGCGCGCGCAGGGCATGGCGGAGCTCCAGGAACTTCTGTGGCAGGCCATCCGCTTCGGCAGCAACGCGACCGTGTCCAAGGCGATCGCCCTGTGGCTGGAACCGGCCGCGTCGCGAGACGAGCGCGTGGCGCGCGTTCTCGCACAGGAACCGTCGACGGGCGTGCTGACCCCGGTGTACTCGCTGCTGTGCGCCCGCCGCACGGACCTGCTCGACCAACTCCTGTCCGGTACGCCGCCGTACGGACGGTTTCTGACCAAGGGCGCGGCGTGGACCGTACCGGCCTGCGCCTGGCAGATCCGCCGCTGGCTGCCGCGTCAACAGGACGCACTGGTACGGCTGTTGGCTCGGGCTGCAAGTGACGCGGGGCTGCCGCAGTGGAACCGTGCGGCGGCCATCGCGCGCGGCGCGTGCATGCCCGGCGCGGGGGAGGAGCTCGTACGCCGCTGGACCGGATCGCCCGACACCGTGCTCGCCGAGGCGGCGCTCGGCGCGCTCGCCCACACCTCGCGGCCGGGAGACTCGCTGCCCGAGCTGCTGGCCCATGCGGGGGGTGAGCGGGCGCGCGTCGCGGTGTACGCGGCCACGCAGGCGTCCCGCCACGTCGCACCGTCCCGCCTCGCGGCGCTGTTGCGGGAGGTCCTGTGCGGTCGGGGCAAGAAGGTCACGAGCCGCAAGGAGGCCGCGCGGCTCGCTGCCGTACGGCTGCCCGCGCCCGAGGCGGCGGCGCTGCTCGGCGATGCCTACGAGGCGCCGGACGCCCACCGTGACGTACGGGCGGCGTGTGTCGCCTTCGCGGGCGGGCTGCTCGGCGAGAAGCGGGTCTGGGCGCTGCTGCGGGACGCCGCAGCGGGCGATGCGGTGCTGCGGACGGCCGTGCTGCGGGTGCGGCCGCTGGATCTGGCGGAGGGGCATCGGGAGCGGTACGCGCGCCTTGTGCGCGAGGCGGTGGGCACCGATGACGACGATGCGGCGGCCCTGGCGCTCTCGGCGCTCGCGCGGTGGGCCCCGTGGTCGCCCGACGCGGCCGCGGTCCTCGCGGACGCGGTCACCGATCTGTCGCGGCGGGCCACGTGGCAGGTGGCGGCTCGGGGGCTCGTGACGGCGGCGGCGACCGCGCCGCGCGGGGGAGAGGCGCTGTGCGGGGCGCTTGCGGCGCTGGCGGGCTCTGAAACGACCATGCTGCCGGGCCGGGATCTGCCCGCCCGTCGGCGGATCGAGTATCTGGCCCAGACGCTGGCCGAGGAAGGCGAGACGTATCGGATTCCCGCTCTGGCGGCGGGTGACGTGCTCGCCGGGTACGCGGACTACGTGCCGCAGGCCGCGGAAATCCTTGTGGCGGCGCTGGATGTCGACGCGGAGCCCGGTGCGGCGCTGCTGAGCCTTGGCCGGTTGCACGAGGGGCGGCCGGCGCTCGCCACGCGGACCGCGACAGCCCTCGGCGCCCGCTTCGCGGACAAGGAGCACACGAAGGAGTCCCTGCTGCTGCCCGTGGCGCACCGGCTCGCGGACGAGGGCGGCCATGCGGAGGGGCTCTTCGCCCTGGCGGTGACGGATTCGCTCGGCGAGCGCACGAACTGGCCCGAGCCTTGGCGGGACCTGCTGGTGTCCCTGCGACTCCATCCGGTCCCGGATGTCCGGGATGCGGCTCTGGCGGTGTGCACGGCGGATGAGTGACCCGCCACGCACACCGACCCAGCGTGCCTACTTCCCCCGCGCAGCCATCCGTGCCTTACGCGCAGCCAGCTTCTCGTCGAACTTGGCGGCCTCGGTGTCGAGCCCGTTCATGTACAGGCCGAGCTCTTCCTGCGCCTTGAGACCCTCGGGGCCGAGCCCGTCGATGTCCAGGACCTTCAGGTAGCGAAGGACGGGCTGGATCACGTCGTCGTGGTGGATCCGCATGTTGTAGATCTCGCCGATCGCCATCTGCGCGGCGGCCCGCTCGAAGCCGGGCATGCCGTGTCCGGGCATCCGGAAGTTGACGACGACGTCGCGCACGGACTGCATGGTCAGGTCGGGGGCGATCTCGAAGGCCGCGCCCAGGAGGTTGCGGTAGAAGACCATGTGCAGGTTCTCGTCGGTGGCGATGCGCGCCAGCATGCGGTCGCAGACCGGGTCGCCCGACTGGTGGCCGGTGTTGCGGTGCGAGACGCGGGTCGCGAGCTCCTGGAAGGCCACGTACGCGACCGAGTGCAGCATCGAGTGCCGGTTGTCGGACTCGAAGCCCTCGGCCATGTGCGCCATGCGGAACTGCTCGAGCTTGTCCGGGTCCACGGCACGCGAGGCCAGGAGGTAGTCGCGCATCACGATGCCGTGGCGGCCCTCCTCGGCGGTCCAGCGGTGCACCCAGGTGCCCCAGGCGCCGTCACGGCCGAAGAGGGTGGCGATCTCGTGGTGGTAGCTGGGGAGGTTGTCCTCGGTCAGGAGGTTGACGACCAGGGCGACCTTGCCGATGTCGGTGACCTTGGACTGCTCGGGCTCCCAGGCCTCGCCGTCCTCGAAGTAGCCGGGGAAGTTCCGGGCGTCCGAGAACGGGACGTACTCGTGCGGCATCCAGTCCTTGGCCACCTTCAGGTGGCGGTTGAGCTCCTTCTCGACCACTTCTTCCAGGGCGAACAGCAACCGGGCGTCGGTCCAGTCGTCCGTGCTGCCGAGGTGGGGAGAGGTGATCGTCACGGGGGCTCCAGGGGGGACGGGAGATTTTTCGGATAACGGGCTACAGGGGGTTACCAGGTCGCACGAGCGGGTGCTACCTACCTACGGTGTCGTAGGTTACGTTGCCGTAGGTTAAGCCCTCCGTAAAGTGCCTGAGAAAGCGGGGCCCACCGGCCCCGATCGCCACATCCGCCCCAGCACTGGTCAGGCGTACAGCTCGCGGAGCCGCACTGAGAGGCATGTCACACAGCCTTCGAGCTTCTCGAACTCGCTGATGTCCACCACGACGGGTTCGAACCCGAGATCCGTGAACAGCTCCGCGCTCTTCGGTGCGCTCGCCGCCATCAGCAGCTTCGAACCGCCGAGCAGCACCACGTGCGCCCCCGACTCCTCCGGCACGGGCAGGAAGCGCGGGAAGAGCGAGGGGGTGTCCACCAGCGGCGGGTGCCCGACGACCGTGCCGTCGGGCAGCGCCGTCACGGCCGACTTCAAGTGCAGGACCTTGCTGACGGGTACGGCGACGACCCGCGCCCCGAGCGGCTCGAAGGCCGCCCGCAGCTGCCGTACGCCCGCGGCGTTCGTGCGCCCGCCGCGCCCGACGTAGATCGTGTCGCCGATCTTGAGGATGTCGCCGCCGTCGAGCGTCCCCGGCTCCCACACCCAGTTCACCGAGGCGCCGAGCCGGGCCACCGCCTCCTCGACCCCGGCCGTCTCGCCGCGCCGCGACTCGGCGCCGGGCCTGGCGATCAGCGCCACATTGCGGAAGACCACGACCGCGTCCTCGACGAAGACCGCGTCCGGGCAGTCGTCGGCGGGCTCCACCTCGAGCGTCTCCCAGCCGTGCGCCCGCAGCGCTTCGGCGTAGGCCTCCCACTGCTCAAGGGCGAGGTCCGCATCGACCGGTGTCCGTTCGATGTGGGTGACCAGGCCTTCGGCGAGGCGCGGGCTGGGGCGGCGGATCAGCGCTTTCTTGCTGGGCACGGGGCGTTCTCCGTAGTGCGGCGGCGGGGGCGGCAGGACCGGCGGGATGCCGGGCCGGGGTGTTGCCGCACATCATGCAGCGCGCGATGGCTCCAGGCCCAGGTCTCGCCGCAGATGGGCGGCGGTGAACGACCCTTCCGCGCCGATCAGCTGCCGCGGTGTCCCCTCGAAGACGACACGGCCGCCGTGCTTGCCGCCGTCCGGGCCGAGGTCGATCACCCAGTCCGCGTGTTTGACGACCTCCAGGTTGTGCTCGACGACGAGCACCGTGTTCCCCGCGTCGACGAGCCGGTCCAGGAGGGCGAGCAGCCCGCCCACGTCCGCCATGTGAAGGCCGGTCGTCGGCTCGTCGAGGACGTAGGTCGTGCCGGTGCGGTGCAGCTGTGTCGCCAGCTTGATGCGCTGCCGCTCGCCGCCCGAGAGCGTGCTCAGGGGCTGCCCGAGCGTCAGGTAGGTGAGCCCCACGTCCCGCAGGGCGCGAAGCCGGCGGCGTACCGCCATGTCGTCGACGGCGGCGAGAAAGTCGAGCGCGCGCTCGGCCGTCATCTCCAGGACGTCGACGATGGAACAGCCGTCCACGGTGAGCCGCAGCACCTCCTCCTTGAAGCGCCGCCCCTCGCACGCCTCGCAGGTCGTGGTCACCGGATCCATGAACGCCAGATCGCTGTAGATGATCCCGCGCCCCTGGCAACTCTCGCAGGCGCCACGGGAGTTGAAGCTGAAGAGCCCCGCCTCCTGGCCGGTCTTGCGGGCGAACAGCTTGCGCAGCGAGTCCATGATGCCGAGATACGTCGCCGGGGTCGACCGGCCCGAGATGCCGATGCTCGACTGGTCGACGACCACGGCATCCGGATGCTCGTCGACGAACGCCCGCGACACGAGGGTGCTCTTGCCCGAGCCCGCGACACCCGTCACCGCCGTGAGCACCCCGGTCGGCACGCGCACGCTGACGTCCTTGAGATTGTGCAGGTCGGCGCCCTTGATCCAGCGTCCGCCGACCGCCTCGCGCGGGCTCTCCTTGACGCCCGTGGAGCGCCGCAGGAACCGGCCGGTGAGGGTGTCCGCGTGCCGCAGCTCGTCCGGTGTCCCCTCGAAGACGACCAGGCCGCCTCCGGTGCCCGCGTCAGGACCCATGTCGACGACGTGGTCGGCGACGGCGATCACGTCCGGGTCGTGCTCGACGACCAGGACGGTGTTCCCCTTGTCGCGAAGCCGCAGCAGCAGATCGTTGAGGCGGCCCACGTCGCGCGGGTGCAGGCCGACACTGGGTTCGTCGAAGATGTACGTCATGCCGGTGAGGCTTGAGCCGAGGTGCCGCACCATCTTCAGGCGCTGCCCCTCGCCGCCGGAGAGCGTGGACGTCTCACGCCCGAGGCTGAGATAGCCGAGACCGATCGCCTCTATCCGCTCCAGGGCGGTCACGGCCGCGCTCGCGATGGGGCCCGCCACCGGGTCGTCGATCCGCTCCAGGGCGGCGATGAGGTCGGTGACCTCCATGCGCGAGCAGTCGGCGATGCTCAGGCCGTCGATCCGCGACGCGAGCGCCGCCGCGTTGAGCCGCGCCCCGTGGCAGGCGTCGCACTCGCCCTCGACGAGGAAACGCTGCACCAGGTCACGGGTCTTCTGGGAGAGCGCGGAGAGGTCGCGGTTGAGGTAGAGCCGCTCGAAGCGGTCGGCGAGACCTTCGTACTCGATGTCCCGTGCGCCGCCTGTGTTGTTGACGTTGACCTTGCCGCCGTTCCCGCCGCCGCGCATCAGGAACTCCCGCTCGGCGGCGGTGAATTGCCCCACCGGCTTGTGTGTGTCCAGGTCGGGTGTGTTGGTGTACGTCTGACCCTGCCACGTCCCCACGGCGAACGGCGGGAAGAGGATCGCGCCGTCCGCGATGGACTTGGCGGGGTCCAGGATGCGCTCGTAGTCGGGCCGCACGGTCCTGCCCAGACCATGGCACTCGGGGCACATGCCCGAGGGGTCGTTGAACGAGTACGCCGTGGCAGGACCGGCGCTCGGTGTGCCGTGCCGCGAGAACAGCACGCGCATCACCGAGTAGATGTCCGTCATGGTGCCCACCGTCGAGCGGGAGTGGCCGCCGATCGGCTTCTGGTCGACGACGATCGCGGGCGAGAGATCCTCGATGGTCTCCGCGTGCGGCCGCTCGTACTTCGGCAGCCGGTTGCGGATGAACCAGGTGAAGGTCTCGTTCAGCTGGCGCTGTGACTCGACCGCGATCGTGTCGAAGACGACCGACGACTTTCCCGACCCCGAGACTCCGGTGAAGACGGTGAGCCGGCCCTTGGGGATGTGCAGGCTCACCTCCTTGAGGTTGTTCTCACGGGCTCCGGTGATGGTGATGTATTGCCGCATACACGCGAAGCTAGCCGGAATACCCGACAGCTTCTGTCGTGATTTCTTTCATTTCTCCGTCGAGGAGCAGCCAGCGTGTGATGCCGATCGACTCCAGGAACGGCACGTCGTGACTGGCCACGATCAGCGCTCCCTCGTACGACTCCAGGGCCGTGGCCAGCTGTTTCACGCTCGCCATGTCGAGGTTGTTCGTCGGCTCGTCGAGCATCAGGAGCTGCGGCGCGGGCTCCGCGAGCAGCAGCGCCGCCAGCGCGGCCCGGAATCGCTCGCCGCCCGACAGGGTCGCCGCCCGCTGGTCGGCCCGCGCCCCCTTGAACAGGAAGCGGGCGAGGCGCGCCCGGATCCGGTTGTTGGTGGCGTCGGGCGCGAACCGTGCCACGTTCTCGGCGACGGTCAGCTCCTCGTCGAGCACGTCGAGCCGCTGCGGCAGGAAGCGCATCGGGACGTGCGCCAGTGCCTCCCCTTCCTCGGCGGCCAGTTCCCCGGCGATCGTCCGCAGCAGGGTCGTCTTGCCCGCGCCGTTGCGGCCGACCAGCGCGACCCGCTCGGGGCCGCGCAGCTCGAACTGGCCTGCCACGCGCGCTCCGTAACGCAAGGTCAGCTCGCGCAGACTGAGCACGTCCCGGCCCGGCGGGACCGCGGTGAACGGCAGGTCGACGCGGATCTCGTCGTCGTCCCGCACCGCCTCCACGGCGTCGTCGAGCCGCTCCTTCGCCTCGGAGAGCTTCTCCTCGTGCATGATGCGGTGCTTGCCCGCGGACACCTGGGCCTGGCGTTTGCGCTCGCCCATGACGACCTTCGGCTCGCGCTTCTGGTCCCACATCTTCTGGCCGTACCGCTTGCGCCGGGCCAACTTGACCTGGGCGTCGGCCAGTTCGCGCTTCTGCTTCTTCAGGTCCGACTCGGCGACGCGCACCATGCGCTCCGCCGCTTCCTGTTCGGTGGCAAGGGCCTCCTCGTACGCGGTGAAATTGCCGCCGTACCACTTCACTTCGCCGTCCCTGAGGTCGGCGATCTGGTCGACCAGGTCGAGGAGTTCACGGTCGTGGCTGACCACGACGAGCACTCCGGACCAGGCCTCGACGGCCTCGTACAGGCGTCGACGGGCGTACAGATCAAGGTTGTTGGTGGGTTCGTCCAGGAGCAGCACGTCGGGCCGGCGCAGCAGCAGCGCGGCAAGGCGAAGGAGCACCGACTCGCCGCCCGACACCTCGCCGGTGGTGCGGTCGAGGCCGATGTGGCCGAGGCCCAGCTGGTCGAGGGTCGCGATCGCACGCTCCTCGACGTCCCAGTCGTCGCCGACCGCCGTGAAGTGCTCCTCGGCGACATCGCCCGCCTCGATGGCGTGCAGGGCCGCACGCGTCCCGGCGATGCCGAGTACGTCGTCGACGCGCAGTCCGGTGTCGAGGGTGACGTTCTGCGGCAGATAGCCGATGTCGCCCGCGACGCGGATGACGCCGTCGCCCGGCGTGAGCTCACCGGCGATCAGCTTCAACAGGGTTGATTTTCCAGAGCCGTTGACGCCGATGAGGCCGGTCCTGCCGGGGCCGAAGGCCACCTGGAGCCCGTCGAAGACTCCGGTGCCGTCAGGCCAGGTGAAGTCGAGCGACGTGCAGGTGATGGAGGTGGGGAAAGTAGACATACAGGCCTCGCGGTTGCGTGAGATGAAGCGCGGTCAAGGGCAACGCGTTTCGGGACACCGCGGGGTGCGACAGAGAGGCGGAGAGGGAGGCGTCAGTGCAGGGGCATGCAAAAGGGCCCTGCGCCGGGGACGGCTCGTACGCCGAGGTCGCACGCTACGCACACAGCCGAGCTGTGTGACGCGGTGACTCCAGACCTCAGACGAGCAACGTCCTTCTCCTATCGGCGACAACAGAACCGCTGTACAACGTACGAGGACACCGGTCCGCTGTCAACGGATTATGAATCACGGCCGATGTACATGTCGGATTCTCGCCAGCCTCGGCCCCCGCACTACTGGTTGAGTGGCCCGCATGACGACGAATCTCCGTGACAGCGCCCTGAAGTTCCGCTCCCTGCACACCGCCGGACGGCCGCTCGTCCTGCCGAACGCGTGGGACGCGGCGAGTGCCCGCATCGTCGAGGCCGCGGGCGCCGCGGCCGTCGCCACCACCAGCGCGGGTGTCGCCTGGGACCTCGGGGCCGCGGACGGCGACCACCTCGGCAGGGACCGCGCGCTCGGCGCGGTCACCCGGATCGCGGCCGCGGTCGGCATGCCGGTGACCGCGGACATCGAAAGCGGCTACGCCAAGGACCTGGCGGGTGTCACCGACACGGTGCGCGCGGTGCTCGCGGCGGGCGCCGTGGGCGTGAACATCGAGGACGCCCTGTACGACGGTGACGCACCGCTGCGTCCGGTCACCGAGCAGGCGGAGCGCATCGCCGCGGTCCGTGCGGCGGCCGACGCCGCGGGCGTGCCGCTGTTCGTCAACGCGCGCATCGACACGTATCTGCGCGGCGTGGGGGCGCGTGTCGACCGCGTCGGCCTGACCCTGGAGCGGGCGGCCGCCTTCCTCGCCGCGGGAGCGGACGGGATCTTCGTGCCGGGGGCGGTCGATCCGGCGACGGTCAAGGTGCTCGTCGAGGGCGTGGCGGGGCCGCTCAATGTGATGGCGGGCCCGGGTGCGCCGTCGGTCGCGGAATTCGCCGGGCTCGGGGTCGCGCGGATCAGCGTGGGCGCCGGCATCGCGCAGGCCGCGCACGCCGTCGTGCGCAGGGCCGCGCGGGAGCTGCTCGCCGAGGGGACGTACGAGTCGCTCGCGGGCGGGCTCGACTACGGGGAGCTGAACACGCTGCTCGGCTCCTGAGGGTGGGGCGGCCGGGGCAGCGGCGTCAGCAGGCGTCCCGCATCAGTTCGGCGAGGTCCTGGTCCAGGTCGACGTGCAGATGCTCGTCGCCCGCGGGGACCAGGGCCATCGTGCGGTGCAGGAAGCGGCGCAGATCTCCGGAGCGGATGTGCACGATCGCGGTGCCCTCGGGGGCGTGGAACTCCAGGACGGTGCGGTCGAACCCGTAGGGCCGCACCCGGACGTCGCCGTCCCCCACCGCCCTCTCCGTGCCCTGGGCGAGGAGTTCGCGGGCGAAGGTCCAGTAGACCTCGACGCCCTCGAGGGTCGCCGGGGCGGGGAAGCTCATGTGGACGGCGAACGGGTCGCGCGGGTCGTAGTGGATCTTGGCGGGGATGGTCGGCATCCGCGGTGCGGCGGCTACCAGGCGGGCCTCTACGGCTTGCTCGATGCGGTTGGACAAGGCCTGCTCCCTCACTGACAGCTGGACGACTGGGGTCGGCACTGGGATAGACGTCGGAATGAAGGAATCCGTGCACGCAAACACCGAGTGACCTCGGTCACCGCCCTCTATTCACTCTTTTCACGGGATTCCCTGAAGGATCCGGGTGTTCCGGTGGCCCCGGCGGGACAGGGAGGCCATCTGGACGGGGCCGGGGGAGTGGGCTAGCTTCGCGCGCCATGAGGGGCATGGGGAATTCGAGGCGGACGGTGCGGGCGGGGCGGACAGTGCGGACGGTGCCGGCACGGTCATTGGGCCGCGTGATGTCGGTGGGACTGTGCGGGGCGGCGATCGTGGCGACGGTACTCGCGGCGCCCGGGCTCGCGCAGGCGGTTTCGACGGCTGACGCACAGGCACCGGCTCAGGCACCGGCTGACGCACAGGCACCGGCTCACGCACAGGCGTCGGCCGCGCAGCGCGGCGGCTGGGACGTGAAGGACAGCGGAACCGAAGCCCGCTTCCGCGGCCTCGCCGCCGTCAGCCGCGACACGGCCTGGGCGGCCGGTTCCAAGGGCACGGTCCTGCGCACCACGGACGGCGGCGCGAGCTGGCGCGACGTCTCCCCGCCCGGGGCGGCCGAGCTGGAGTTCCGCGACATCGAGGCGTTCGACGGCCGCCGCGCGGTGGTCCTCGCCATCGGCGAGGGCGAGGCATCGCGGGTCTTCCGCACCGCGGACGGCGGCGCGACCTGGATCGAGTCGTTCCGCAACACCGACCCCAAGGCCTTCTACGACTGCATGACCTTCTTCGACCGGCGCCACGGCCTCGCGATGAGCGACCCGGTCGACGGCAAGTACCGCATCCTGTCCACCCGCGACGGCGGCCGCTCCTGGAAGGTGCTGCCCACCGACGGGATGCCCGCCGCCCAGGAGGGCGAGGCGGGCTTCGCGGCCAGCGGTCAGTGCCTGGTGAGTTCGGGCCACCGCGACGTGTGGCTGGCCACCGGCGGCGCGCCGCGCGCGCGTGTCCTGCACTCCGCCGACCGCGGCCGCACCTGGAAGGCCACCGACGCACCGATCCCCGCGGGCGATCCGGCCCGCGGCGTCTTCGGTCTCGCCTTCCGCGACCGTACGCACGGCATCGCGGTCGGCGGCGACTACCGCGCCAACCAGCCCTCTCCGAAGGCGGCGGCCACGACGGGCGACGGCGGCCGCACCTGGACCCCGTCCGCGCAGCCCCCGCCCGCCTACCGCTCGGGCGTCACCTGGCTGCCGGGGAGCCGCACCACGGCCCTGGCCGTCGGCCCGACCGGCACCGACGTCACCGCCGACGGCGGGCGCAACTGGCGGACCGTCGACACGGGGTCGTACGACACGGTGGACTGCGCCCGGGACCGGGCCTGTTGGGCGTCCGGCGAGAAGGGCCGGATCGCTCGCTGGGAGCGGGACCAGAAGCCCGACGCGGGGCGGAACTAGGGCAACTGCTCCCGGTACGGGGCGAGTTCCGGGGCGGTCTTCGTCGCGATGAACTCCGTGATCCGGTACTCGCAGACCTCCGCGACGACGAAGGGGTCGCTCGCCGCGATCTTCTCGATCGTCGCGCGGTCATCGGCGACGGCGAGGATCACGCCGCCGTCGCGCGGGTTCTTGCGCCCGGAGGCGATGAAGACGCCCTGGGCGTACAGCTGGTCGAGCCAGGTGATGTGGGCTTCCATCTCCTTGTCGACGGCGGAGACGGGCGCGGTGTAGGTCAACTCGAGAACGAACATGATCGCGAGGCTACCGCTGTGAGCCGCAATACGTAGTCCCTGCTGGGCTGTTCGCTTTCTTCCGAATGCGTAGCAAGTGTTAACGAATCACTGGCGTGCGCAGCGGAACCGGCTCGACGCGATGCGTAGTCGACTCATATGCTGACCGCTCCTCCGGCCGCTCCCGTGGGTTGACCACAGGGCGAGCGGCGGGCCCATTTCTGCCGGGAGTTCACTTTGCTGCACAAGAAGACCGCCCTTCGCTTTGCCGCGCCCGTGGCCGTTCTGGCCCTCGCGCTGACCGCCTGCGGGGGCGGCGACGACGAGAAGTCCTCGTCGGGCAAGTCGAAGGACAAGCCGGCCGCGGCCGACAAGGCCAAGGCGACCCCGGAGTCGGGCGGCGAGCTCGGCACCGGCGAGAGCGCCACCGGCAAGGTGAAGGAGGGCGACGCCCCCGTCACGTACGAGATCACCGCGCAGAAGGTCGACGTGGGCACGGAGGCCGACACCAAGAAGCTGGTGGGCGACCCCAAGAAGGCCAAGGGCCTGGTCCCCGCCATCGCCCATGTGAAGTTCACGCACAAGTCGGGCGCGGCCCTCAAGGAGACCCCGGACGCCAACGACGAAACCAGGATCTTCGCGGACGGCCGGCCCGGAACGCTCCTCATCGGCGCCTCGGAGGACGCTCCGGGCTGCGAGGACGCCTACTCCCTCAAGGGCTGGAAGCAGGGTGAGAGCCACGTCCTGTGCGAGACCTACCTGGTTCCCAAGGACGCCAAGGACCTCGAGGTCCAGTGGTCGGAGGAGGACGGCGAGCCGTTCATCTGGAAGTTCGCCGCTACGAAGTGAGCTGACACCGGACGGTCGGCACGCGCCCGCGGGCGCGTGCCGACCGTCCGGGCGTCGGGGCCGGTGCAGCCGCGGGAAACTACGCTGGCCGCACCATGACTACCTACGCCACACCCGCGCCCACCCCCGCCGACTGGCCCACCGACGAGGCGTCCGCCCGCGCCGTCCAGGACGGACTGCGCCCCCGTGTAGTCCTCGACGAAGCGGGCCCGCCGCCCGGCACCGGGCACATCACGGGAGTTGACGTCGCCTACGACGACGAGCGGGACGTCGTGGCCGCCGCGCTCGTCGTCCTGGACGGGGCGACGCTCGACGTGGTCGAGGAGGCGACCGCGGTCGGCCGTGTGGCCTTCCCGTACGTGCCCGGACTCCTCGCCTTCCGCGAGATCCCCACCGTCCTCGCGGCCCTCGGCGACCTCAAGACCGCCCCCGGCCTCCTCGTCTGCGACGGCTACGGCATCGCGCACCCCCGCCGCTTCGGCCTCGCCAGCCACCTCGGTGTCCTCACGGGCCTGCCCACCATCGGCGTCGCCAAGAACCCCTTCACGTTCTCGTACGAAGACCCGGACGCACCCCGCGGCAGCGCGGCGCCCCTGCTCGACGGCACGGACGAGATCGGCCGTGCCCTGCGCACCCGCGAGGGCGTCAAGCCGGTCTTCGTCTCCGTCGGCCACCGGGTGAGCCTGGACAACGCCTGCGCGCACACCCTGCGCCTGACGCCGCGCTACCGGCTCCCGGAGTCGACCCGGCGGGCGGACGCGCTGTGCCGCAAGGCGCTGCGGGAGGCCACCGCGGGCTGAGCGGGCGGCGCGCCACGGTGCGGCGCGCCACGGTGCGGCGCGCCACGGTGCGGCGGCCACCCGGAACGCGCTACAGGACAGCCGCCACCCGGAACGTGAGGCCCGCCGCCGTGAGCCGCGACGTCAGCGCCTCACCCATGGCGACCGCGGTGGTCACCTGCCCGGCCACCGCGGGCAGGTCGTCGTCGAGCGCCAGGCACAGCGCACCCTCGCCCAGGATCTTCGCCGTCTCGTCGTAGCCGGGGTCACCGCCGGAGACCTCGGTGAACACCCGCTTCCCGCCGCCCTCGCCGACGAACCGCACGGAGAACCAGCTCTTCGCCCGCCGCTCGGCGCTGGGCCCCTCACCCGGCTTCACCCGGTTGGACAACCACCGCCGTGCGGGCGGCAGTTGCGCGGCCGCCACCAGAGCGCCGACGGCCGCCACGCCGCCCACCGCGAACGGCAGCGTCTTCACCGCCGCGTAGTGGCGGTAGCGGAAGTCGGGACCGTACCGTTCGAGCGCCCGCGCCGAGCGCTGCACCACCTGCGCGTCGATCGTCGGCAGCGGCAGGGCCCACGCGCCGACCTCACCGGCGTACCGGGGAGCGCTCGTCGGTGCGTACGCCTTGCGGCCCACCAGGCGCGGCTCGTGGCGCCTGCGGTCCCGCGCGGCCGACATCATCTGCGGACCCCGCGTGAACTGGTTGAGCGCGGAGGCGAACGTGCCCCCGGAGAACGTGGCGTTGGCGCGTACGAAGCCGTCGACGCGCAGCGGCACTCCCTCGGGCAGCTGCCGCACCGTGAAGTAGGCACCCAGGTCGTGCGGGACCGAGTCGAAGCCGCAGGCGTGCACCAGGCGGGCGCCGGTCTCCCGCGCGCGGGCGTCGTGCCGCACGTACATCAGGTCGACGAACTCCGGCTCTCCGGTGAGGTCCAGATAGTCCGTGCCCGCGTCCGCGCACGCGGCGACGAGTTCCTGGCCGTACGTGATGTACGGGCCGACGGTCGTGGCCACCACGCGTGCGTGGGCGGCCAGTTCGCGCAGCGCGGCGGGGTCGGCCACGTCCGCGTGGAGGAGAGGAAGTTCGGCGCAGGCCGGGTGCGTGCCGGCCAGGCGTTCCCGCAGCCGCTCCAGCTTCCCCTTGTCGCGCCCCGCGAGCGCCCAGCGCAGCCCCTCGGGTGCGTGCGCGGCGAGATACTCCGCGGTGAGCGCGCCCACGAAACCCGTGGCTCCGAAGAGCACGATGTCGTACGTGCGGTCCTTCGAGTCGTCCTTCGTACGTTCCTTGCCGTTCTGACTGGTCATGGCACCTCTCCGCCGTGCACCCCGCGCCGTTGTCGGTGGCTGAGGCTAGCGTGAGTTCCGGGACGACGTACCAGGAGGTAACCATGACCGTCGCGAAGAGCGGGCCTTCGAAGGGCGCCCTGACCAAGTGGGCGCGCGTGCGGGACTTCGCGCTGGGCCTGCCGGGCGCCACCGAGGACTTCCCGTGGGGCGAGACCGTCGCCAAGGTCAACAAGAAGGTGTTCGTCTTCCTCGGTATGGACGACGGCAGCTATCCCCTCGGCATCACCGTCAAGCTCAAGGAGGAGGAGCAGCACGCGCACGCCCTCACCGCACCGGGCGCCGAGCCCGCCGGGTACGGCCTGGGCAAGGCGGGCTGGGTGAGCATCCCCCTGGAGGAGAAGGGCGCGCCATCGGCCGCGCTGCTCTGCGACTGGGTGGAGGAGAGCTATCGCGTGATCGCCACGAATAAGCTCGTCGCGGAGCTGGACGACCGCGCCCGATGAGCCCCACCCAATGAGCCCCACCCAATGAGCCCCGGAGCACCCCCGCGCGTCACACCCCGGGAGCCGCCCGCACGGTGATCCCGTTCCGCTCGAACAGCGCGGCCGTCACGCCGTCGCCCGCCACCAGCTCGCCGCCGAACGACCCGTCGTGGACCAGGCCTCGACCGCACGACGGGCTGCGCGGCATCAGCAGCGCCTCGGTGCAGCCGTGGGCCCGCGCCGCGGCGAGCGCGCGCCGCGCGCCCGCCACGAACTCCGCCGTCACATCACGTCCCGTGTCCTCGACCACCCGAGCCGTCCCGTCGAGCACGTCGTGACCGTCCCCTCCGATGAGCTCGGCAGGGCGGCGCGGGGTCGGCAGGCCGCCGGCCGCCTCCGGGCAGAAGGACACGACCTCACGTCCCGCGACCGCCACGTCGATTTCCGGTGACGCCTTGTCGCGGCCGTCGAACCGGCAGGGCACCCCGCGTAGACACGCGCTGACCAGTACGGAATCCATGGCCCCAGGTTAGGCGCCGCACGGATGGTCCGCGGCCTGTCCGCGGAATTGTCTAAGCGCTTGCTTGCTAGGGTCTTGTGCAGAGTGGAACACGTTCTTAGCATCACTGGTGTTACATCAGTTGTGTCACAGAGCTGGGGGCTCAATGGCAGTGCCGGACAAGGGCGTTCACGGTCCACTCGCCGGAGTGCGCGTGGTGGAGCTCGCGGGCATCGGGCCCGGGCCGTTCGCGGCCATGCTCCTGGCCGACCTCGGCGCCGATGTCGTACGTGTCGACCGGCCGGGCGGCGGCTCTCTCGCGGTCAATCCCGAGTACGACATCACCAACCGCAACAAACGCTCCGTGATCATCGACCTGAAGGCGGCGGACGGCGCGGACCGCGTACTCGACCTGGTCGAGCGCGCCGACGTCCTCATCGAGGGCTACCGTCCCGGCGTCGCCGAGCGCCTGGGCGTCGGGCCCGCCGACTGCCACGCCCGCAACCCGAGGCTCGTCTACGGCCGGATGACCGGCTGGGGGCAGGAGGGCCCGCTCGCCCAGCGTGCCGGGCACGACATCGCGTACATCGCGATCACCGGCACCCTCGGCATGATCGGCGCTCCCGACGAGCCGCCCACCGTCCCGGCGAACCTCGTCGGCGACTACGCGGGCGGCTCGCTCTACCTGGTCGTCGGCATCCTCGCCGCGCTCAACCACGCGCGCGTGCACGGCACCGGGCAGGTCGTGGACGCCGCGATCGTCGACGGCACCGCGCATCTCACTTCGATGATCCACGGCATGCTCGCAGCCGGCGGCTGGCAGGACCGGCGGGGCGCCAACCTCCTGGACGGCGGCTGCCCGTTCTACGGCAACTACGAGACCGCGGACGGCGGCTACATGGCCGTCGGTGCGCTGGAGCAGCAGTTCTACGACGAGTTCACCGCGCTGCTCGGACTGACGGACGAGGCGCCGCCGCGCAAGGACATCGCGCGCTGGGCCGAGCTGCGGGAGGCCGTCGCGGCCCGCTTCAAGGCGCGTACGCGCGACGAGTGGACGGCCGTCTTCGAGGGCTCCGACGCGTGCGTGGCGCCGGTGCTCTCCCTGCGCGAAGCCCCCGGTCACCCCCATCTCGCCGCCCGCGGGACCTTCGTGGACCACGGCGGTATCACCCAGCCCGCCCCCGCGCCCCGCTTCTCGGCGACCCCGACGGACATCCGCCGCGGCCCCGCCGAGCCCGGCGCCGACACCGCGGACGTGGCCCGCGACTGGGACGTACCTGCGCTCGCCCCGACCGACGCACCGACGAAGGAAGCCGACTGATGCAGCTCTCCACACCGCTCGCCTACGAGGGCGACGCGCGGCAGGCCGCCGACGACGTGGCCGCCCTGGAGTCCGCGGGTCTGGACGCCGTCTGGGTCGCCGAGGCGTACGGCTTCGACTCGCCCACCATCATGGGCTACCTGGCCGCACGCACCGAGCGCATGCGGATCGGCGCCGCCATCCTCAACGTCTACTCGCGCACCCCGGCCCTCATCGCCCAGACGGCCGCGGGACTCGACGCGATCTCCGGCGGCCGCGCGATCATCGGGCTCGGCGCATCGGGCCCGCAGGTCGTCGAGGGCTGGCACGGCAGGCCCTACGACAAGCCGCTCGCCCGCACCCGTGAGGCGGTCGAGCTGACCCGCCGCATCCTGCGCCGCGAGGTGATCGACCACCACGGCGTCACGGACATGCCGCTGCCCCCGGAGAAGGGCGGCAAGCTGGGCAAGCCGCTGAAGATCCTCACCAAGCCGGTGCGCTCCGAAGTGCCGCTGTACATCGCGTCCCTGGGCCCGGCGAACGTCCGGATGACCGCCGAGATCGCCGACGGCTGGCTGCCCACCCTGTTCATCCCGGAAAAGGCCCACCAGGTGTGGGGCGCCGCGCTCGCCGAGGGCAAGGAGAAGCGCGATCCGGCGCTCGGACCCTTGCAGACGGTCGCCGGCGGGCTGCTCGCCATCGGTGAGGACGCGGCCGCCGCACGGGATCTGGCGCGCCCCAAAATCGCCCTCTACGTAGGCGGCATGGGCGCCCCGGGGAAGAACTTCTACAACGACGTCGCGGTCGCGTACGGCTACGAGCGGGAGGCCGCGCGCATCCAGGAGCTGTACCTGTCGGGCCGCAAGAAGGAAGCCGAGGCGGCGGTCCCCGACGAGTTCTGCGAGCTCATGTCGCTGTGCGGTCCCGCCGGTTACGTACGCGAGCGTGTCGAGGCCTTCCGTGAGGCGGGCGTCACGATGCTCAACGTCATTCCCGTCGGCCCCGAGCCGGCCAAGTCGATCGAGACCGTCAAGGGCTGGCTCTAGGAGGCCATAGGTGAAGCGTCAGATCTTCTCCGCCGAACACGAAGCGTTCCGCGAGACCGTCCGCACGTTCCTGGCCAAGGAGGTGCTGCCCCACTACGAGGAGTGGGAGAAGGACGGCATCGTCAGCCGTGACGCGTGGCGGGCGGCGGGCAAGCAGGGGCTCCTCGGGCTCGCCGTGCCCGAGGAGTACGGCGGCGGCGGGAACGCCGACTTCCGCTACAGCGCGGTCCTAGCCGAGGAGTTCACGCGCGCGGGCGCGCCCGGACTCGCGATCGGCCTGCACAACGACATCATCGGCCCGTACCTGACCTCGCTGGCCACCGACGAGCAGAAGCGGCGCTGGCTGCCCGGCTTCTGCACCGGCGAGATCATCACGGCCATCGCGATGACCGAGCCGGGCGCGGGCTCCGACCTCCAGGGCATCCGCACCACCGCCACCGACGAGGGCGACCACTGGCTGCTCAACGGCTCCAAGACCTTCATCTCGAACGGCATCATCGCCGACCTCGTGATCGTCGTCGCCAAGACCTCCCCGGAGGGCGGCGCGAAAGGCCTGTCCCTCCTTGTCGTCGAGCGCGGCACGGAGGGCTTCGAGCGCGGCCGCAACCTCGACAAGATCGGCCAGAAGTCCCAGGACACCGCCGAGTTGTTCTTCAACGACGTACGCGTCCCCAAGGAGAACCTCCTCGGCGAGCTCGACGGCGCCTTCATCCACCTGATGACGAACCTCGCGCAGGAGCGCATGGGCATCGCCGTCGCGGGGATCGCCGCCGCCGAGTACCTCCTGGAGATCACCACGACGTACGTCAAGGAGCGCGAGGCCTTCGGGCGCCCGCTCTCCAAGCTCCAGCACATCCGCTTCGAGATCGCCGAGATGGCGACCGAGTGCGCGGTCACCCGTACGTTCCTCGACCGCTGCATCGTCGATCACTCGAACGGGGAACTCGACGCCGTGCACGCCTCGATGGCCAAGTGGTGGGCCACCGAACTGCAGAAGCGGGTCGCCGACCGCTGCCTCCAACTGCACGGCGGATACGGCTACATGACCGAGTACCGCGTCGCCAAGGCCTTCACCGACGGCCGCATCCAGACGATCTACGGAGGTACGACCGAGATCATGAAGGAGATCATCGGCCGCTCCCTGCTCGCCTGAGCACCGTCCGAGCCGACTGCCCCGGCTGCCCCTCACCCTCACCCTCAAGTTCCATGCGAAAGGCTTCCGTCTTGACCACCGAAGCGTACGTATACGACGCGATCCGCACCCCGCGCGGACGCGGCAAGGCCAATGGCGCCCTGCACGGCACCAAGCCGATCGACCTCGTCGTCGGCCTCATCCACGAGATCCGTGCCCGGTTCCCCGACCTGGACCCGGCGGCCGTCGACGACATCGTCCTCGGCGTCGTGGGCCCCGTCGGTGACCAGGGCTCCGACATCGCGCGCATCGCGGCCATCGCCGCCGGTCTTCCCGACACCGTCGCGGGCGTCCAGGAGAACCGCTTCTGCGCCTCGGGTCTGGAAGCGGTCAACATGGCCGCGATGAAGGTGCGTTCGGGCTGGGAGGACCTCGTCCTCGCGGGCGGTGTCGAGTCGATGTCGCGCGTTCCGATGGCCTCGGACGGCGGCGCCTGGTTCGCCGACCCGATGACCAACTACGAGACGGGCTTCGTGCCGCAGGGTATCGGCGCCGACCTGATCGCCACCGTCGAGGGCTACACGCGGCGTGACGTCGACGAGTACGCGGCCCTGTCCCAGGAGCGCGCCGCTGCCGCCTGGAAGGACAACCGCTTCGAGCGGTCCGTCGTGCCGGTGAAGGACCGCAGCGGTCTGGTCGTCCTCGGCCACGACGAGCACATGCGGCCCGGCACCACCGCCGACTCGCTCGCCAAGCTGAAGCCGTCCTTCAAGGACATCGGCGACCTCGGCGGCTTCGACGCCGTCGCGCTGCAGAAGTACCACTGGGTCGAGAAGATCGACCACGTCCACCACGCGGGCAACTCCTCCGGCATCGTGGACGGCGCGGCGCTCGTCGCCGTGGGCACCAAGGAGGTCGGGGAGCGCTACGGACTCACGCCGCGCGCCCGGATCGTCTCCGCGGCCGTCTCCGGTTCCGAGCCGACCATCATGCTCACGGGTCCCGCCCCGGCCGCGCGCAAGGCGCTCGCCAAGGCGGGTCTGACCATCGACGACATCGACCTCGTCGAGATCAACGAGGCCTTCGCGGCGGTGGTGCTCCGCTTCGTGAAGGACATGGGTCTTTCGCTGGACAAGGTGAACGTCAACGGCGGTGCGATTGCGTTGGGGCATCCCTTGGGCGCGACCGGGGCGATGATCTTGGGCACGCTGGTGGATGAGCTGGAGCGCAGGGACCTCCGGTACGGGTTGGCCACGTTGTGCGTCGGCGGCGGCATGGGTATCGCGACGATCGTGGAACGGGTCTAGCGCCGCTGGGGCTGGGGGCCGTCGCCGACCGCGGGTGCGTCGTGGTTGCTCGCGCAGTTCCCCGCGCCCCTGAAGGCATGCGGCTTCGCCGCCGCCTTCCCCGATACGCGCCCCTGAAATGGCGCACGCAGTGCGCATTTCAGGGGCGCGGGGAACTGCGCGACCAGCCCCCACCGGCGTCAAGTCGGCAACGAGACAGCACCGCCCTCCCCGGACCCCGCCACTGCCAAGCGCCCACCGCAACAGACTTCACGGAGACACGGACATGACCGAAAGCACCACCATCCGCTGGGAACAGGACGACACCGGCGTCGTCACCCTCGTCCTCGACGACCCCAACCAGTCCGCGAACACCATGAACCAGGCGTTCAAGGACTCCATCGCGGCCATCGCCGACCGCGCGGAGGCCGAGAAGGACTCCATCCGCGGCATCATCTACACCTCCGCGAAGAAGACTTTCTTCGCGGGCGGTGACCTGAAGGACATGATGCAGGTCGGCCCCGAGAACGCCCAGGCGGCGTTCGAGACGGGCACCGCCATCAAGGGCTCCCTGCGCCGCATCGAGACCCTGGGCAAGCCGGTCGTCGCCGCGATCAACGGCGCCGCCCTGGGCGGCGGTTACGAGATCGCCCTTGCCAGCCACCACCGCGTCGCGCTCGACGCGCCCGGCTCCAAGATCGGCCTGCCCGAGGTCACCCTCGGACTGCTTCCGGCGGGCGGCGGCGTGGCCCGGACCGTGCGCCTGATGGGCATCGCGGACGCGCTCCTGAAGGTGCTGCTCCAGGGCACCCAGTACAACCCGAAGCGCGCCCTGGAGAACGGCCTCATCCACGAAGTGGCCGCCACCCGCGAGGAGATGCTCGAGAAGGCCCGCGTCTTCATCGACGCCAACCCCGAGTCGCAGCAGCCCTGGGACAAGCCGGGATACAAGATCCCCGGCGGCACCCCGGCCAACCCGAAGTTCGCCGCGAACCTGCCCGCCTTCCCCGCCAACCTCAAGAAGCAGACGAACGGCGCCCCCTACCCGGCCCCGCGCAACATCCTCGCGGCCGCCGTCGAGGGCTCGCAGGTCGACTTCGAGACCGCGCTGACCATCGAGGCCCGGTACTTCACCGAGCTGGTCACCGGGCAGACCGCCAAGAACATGATCCAGGCGTTCTTCTTCGACCTCCAGGCCGTCAACTCCGGCGCCAACCGCCCCAAGGGCATCGAGCCCAGGAAGGTCCGCAAGGCGGCCGTCCTGGGCGCCGGAATGATGGGCGCGGGCATCGCCTACTCCTGCGCCCGCGCGGGCATCGAGGTCGTCCTCAAGGACGTGTCCGCCGAAGCCGCCGCCAAGGGCAAGGCGTACTCCGAGAAGCTGTGCGCCAAGGCGGTGCAGCGGGGACGCACGACCCAGGAGAAGGCCGACGCGCTGCTCGCCCGCATCACGCCGACCGCCGACCCGCAGGACCTCGCGGGCTGCGACGCCGTGATCGAGGCCGTCTTCGAGGACACCGCGCTCAAGCACAAGGTGTTCCAGGAGATCCAGGATGTCATCGAGCCGGACGCGCTGCTGTGCTCCAACACCTCGACGCTGCCCATCACCCAGCTCGCCGATGGCGTCACGCGGCCCGTCGACTTCATCGGCCTGCACTTCTTCTCGCCCGTCGACAAGATGCCGCTCGTCGAGATCATCAAGGGCGAGCGGACCGGGGACGAGGCGCTGGCCCGCGCCTTCGACCTCGTACGCCAGATCAACAAGACGCCGATCGTCGTCAACGACTCGCGGGGCTTCTTCACTTCGCGCGTGATCGGGCACTTCATCAACGAAGGCGTCGCGATGATCGGCGAGGGCATCGAGCCCGCGTCCATCGAGCAGGCCGCTGCCCAGGCGGGCTACCCGGCGAAGGTCCTCTCCCTGATGGACGAGCTGACCCTCACCCTGCCGCGCAAGATCCGCAACGAGACGAAGCGCGCCGTCGAGGAGGCCGGCGGCACCTGGGCCGGGCACCCGTCGGACTCCGTCATCGACCGCATGGTCGACGAGTTCGAGCGCCCCGGCCGCAGCGGGGGAGCGGGCTTCTACGAGTACGTGGACGGCAAGCGCGCCGGTCTCTGGCCGGGCCTGCGCGAGCACTTCGCCAAGCCGGGGGCCGGGATCCCGTTCGCGGACATGCAGGAGCGGATGCTCTTCTCCGAGGCGCTCGACACCGTGCGTCTTCTTGAAGAGGGCGTCCTGACGTCCGTCGCCGACGCCAACATCGGCTCCATCTTCGGCATCGGCTTCCCCGGCTGGACGGGTGGCGTGCTCCAGTACATCAACGGCTACGAAGGTGGCCTGCCCGGATTCGTGGCACGCGCACGTGAGTTGGCCGACCGCTACGGGGAGCGGTTCGCGCCGCCCGCGCTGCTTGTCGAGAAGGCGGAGCAGGGCGAGCAGTTCAGCGACGCCTGACTCGGTCATCTCCCGGGGTTTCGCCCTCAAGGGGGCGGAACCCCGGGCCCCGGTTCCGGCGTCGTATCCTGCCGTAGAGCATGATCACGACAAACGGAGGATGGCCGCTGTGCGGTTGACAACTGGGGGAACGACGCGAGCAGTGGGCGTCGGAGTGCTGGTCCTTTCGCTCGCCCTGACGGGCTGCGGAGGCAAGAAGAAGAACAAGAAGCACAAGTCGGGTTCGGGTTCGTCGCACAGCCGCACCATCGGCGGCGCGACGGGCGGCGGATCCGCGGGCAAGGGAGCCGGTTCGCTGAGCGGCGCCCAGGACGCGAAGGCGATCCTGCCGCCCCTCGACACCATGCCCGCCGCCCTGCGCACCGTCTCGACGAAGCCGTACAGCGCCGCCAAGAAGCCGTCGGTGTGCAAGGACCCGAGCGGCAAGTGCAAGGGCGCCGTCGCCAACGGCCAGGTCGGCTATCGCACCAGCGACAAGGCCGAGAGCGCCAGTTACGACCTGATCGTGTACAAGAACGGGACGGCCGCCGAGCGCGCCTTCCACGCCTGGAAGAGCTACGCGGAGAACAACCACCGCGAGCTCAAGGTCCTCGACGGGCCGCCGCAGGGCAACGCGAGCATCACCTACGGGTACACGAACCCCGCGATGAAGACCTCACAGCGGATCGTGATCCTCCAGGGCAAGTTCGTCGCCACGCTCGACATCCGGGACAACTCCGGTCAGGCGAACACGCGGAAGGACCTCGACGCCCTCGCCGAGGTCTACGCCACGCGGATGCTGCAGGTCACGCAGGACGAGACGCCGACCGCCACCGCGGCCAACGTCAAGGTGTAGCCAAGGAGTTCGCGGGAGTGGCTCAGCTCTCCTTGAGCCACTCCCGCAGCTCCTCCTTGAGGGAGCGCTGGAACGCGGTCACCAGGGCCTGCACCACCATCGGCTGCATATGGGCCGACAGGGACCGCATCGCCGCCACGTGCTCCGGGTCCGACTCCCGCTCCCGGTAGGGCCCCCAGACCTCGTCGCGGAAGAGCCGGGACAGTTCGTGGGCGGCCGAGCGGGTGTGCTCCATCAGGACCGTGCGCGCCGCGAGGATCGTCTCGTGCGCGATCGGTACGTCGAGCAGCTGCACGCCGAGCCGCAGCAGCCCCGGATCGACGCGGTACGTCCCCTGCGGCTCGGCCCGTGCGACGACACCCATCGCCGCCAGCCGCTCCAGATCCCCGTCGTCAAGCGACCGGCCCGCCCTGCGCTCCAGCTCGGCGCGGTCGATCTCCTCGGGCGAGTCGGGCGCCCAAGAGGCCACCACGGCACGGTGGATGGCGAGATCGTGGGCGCTCAGATCGGGCGGCAGCTGCTCCAGGTACCGCTCGATCGCGGCCAGGGTCATGCCCTGGTGCTGCAACTCCTCGATGAGCGCGAGCCGCGACAGATGGTCCTGGCCGTAGTGGCCGACGCGGCGCGGGCCGATCACCGGCGGCGGCAGCAGGCCCTTGGTGCTGTAGAAGCGGATCGTGCGGACGGTGACGCCCGCGCGCGCGGCCAGTTCGTCGACCGTGAGCGTCGGCTCGTCGGTGTCCGACGTCGTCGTCATCGTCATGGCAGCGCATCGCCTCCCCAGGTGTGCGGTTGTGCACCGATCCGGTGCAACAGTATTGCTGTCTCACCACTGTTGTGAAAGCGTCCCGGCCAGTCACTTGCTTCGTCGATGACGCCAGGAGGCGGTCATGACCACGATCCTGCGACTTCCCGGGGAACCCGCCGACACCACACTCCCCGCCCTGCTGCTCCGCAACGCCGAGGACCACGGCGACCGCCCCGCACTCTCCTGGCGCACCACCCCCGAAGAGGAGTGGACGACGCTGACCTGGCGCGAGGCACGCCGCAAGGTCGCCGTCCTGGCCGCCGGATACGCGGCGCTCGGAGTGCGGCGCGGCGAGCACGTCCTGATGATGATGGGCAACCGCCCCGAACACTGGCTGAGCGACCTGGCCCTCGTCCACCTCGGCGCGGTCCCCGTCACCGTGTACGGCACATCGGCCCCCGAGCAGATAGCGCACATCGCCCGGCACAGCCGCGCCCGCTTCGCGATCGTCGAGGGTGCTCGGGAGCTGGCCCGCTGGGAGCCCCTCCTGGCGGACGCCACGGCGCCACTGGAGCGCCTGGTCGTCGTCGAGGCGGCCGATGCGGGCCCGCACCGCACCTACGGCTCCCTGCACGCCACAGGGGGACGCCTGTTCAACCCGGACACCTTCGAGAAGGCCTGGCGCGAGTCCCGGGCCGACGATCCGCTCACCGTCGTCTACACCTCGGGCACCACCGGTGACCCCAAGGGCGTCCGCATCACGCACCGCAACGTCGTCCTCAACGGCGTCGCCCTGGACTCCGTCGTCGAACTCCCCGACTTCGTGGAGCACATCAGCTACCTCCCCTTCGCCCATGTCGCGGAGCGCATGCTCGGCATCTACCTGCCGGTGTTCCGCGCCTCGCACGTGCACCTGTGCGCGGATCCGAACGCCGTCGCAGCGACCGCGCGCGAGCTGCACCCCGCGCAGTTCTTCGGGGTCCCGCGCGTGTGGGAGAAGCTGGCCGCGTCGGTACGGGCCGCGCTGGCGGGGCTGCCGAAGGAGCAGCAGGACTCGATCGAGGCGGCGAACGAGGCGGTACGCGCGCGCGTGGCGTACACGGAACGCGGCGAGGAAGCGCCGGCCGATGTCGAGACGGCGTACCGCGAGGCCAAGGAGAACGTCCTCGGTCCGCTGCTCTCCCTGGCCGGGTTCGACCGCCTGGTGTGGACGGCGAGCGCGGCGGCGTCGATGCCGCTGGACATCGTGCGTTTCTGGGCGGGCTTCGGCCTGGTGATCATGGACGCGTGGGGCCTGACGGAGACGACCGGCGTCGTCACCATCAACACCCCGGCCGCCTTCCGGCTCGGATCGGTGGGCAAGCCCCTGGACGGCCTGGAGATACGGACCGCCGACGACGGCGAGATCCTGGTGCGCGGCGGAACGGTCTTCGACGGCTATCTGCTGCCCGACGGCGGCGTCGAATCGGCCTGTGACGCGGACGGCTGGTTCGCCACCGGCGACGTCGGGCGGATCGACGAGGACGGCTTCCTCTGGCTCACCGACCGCAAGAAGGAACTGATCGTGACCTCGACGGGCAAGAACGTCTCGCCCGCGCTCGTCGAGAACGCCCTCAAGGAGCACCCCCTCATCGGCCAGGCTCTCGTCCACGGCGACGGCCGCTCCTACTTGGTGGCGCTGCTCGTCCTGGACGCCGAAATGGCCCCCGCGTGGGCCGCGGCACGGGGGATCACGGGCGACCTGATGGCGAGCGAGGCCGTGCGGGACGAGATCGAGCGGGCCGTCGACGCGGCCAACGCCCGCCTCAACCGCACCGAGCAGATCAAGCGGTACCGGCTCCTCGGCGAGGAGTGGGGCCCGGAGACCGGGGAGCTGACGCCGTCCCTGAAGCTGCGCCGCAGGGTCATCAAGGAGAAGTACAAGGACGTTATCAATGGGCTGTACACCCATTGATCAGCGGCTGTACACCCCCTGCCCACCATGTGAGAAGTGCCGCTATGTGATGTGCGCCACCGCATGTCCGGGGATCTCTGGGGGAAGGTGTCGCGTCGGTCCACGCACTTCAGGAGTGTCGTGGACCGGAGCACATCCGGACCCCGGAGCTCTTCCGGGCACCAGAGAGTAGATCCCCCCGTGAGCAAGGACGCCGTAGATTCGGCCGCCCTGGACGCATCCCGCACAGATGCGTCCCAGGCCCCCGCGGATGCCGGCGACGCCGGTTACAGCAAGGACCTCAAGGCCCGCCACGTCAACATGATCGCGATCGGTGGCGCGATCGGAACCGGACTCTTCCTCGGAGCGGGCGGCCGCCTGCACTCGGCGGGCCCCGCACTCGCCGTCGCGTACCTCGTCTGTGGCATCTTCGCCTTCTTCGTCGTACGCGCCCTCGGCGAGCTGGTCATCTACCGGCCGTCGTCCGGTTCGTTCGTCTCGTACGCGCGTGAGTTCCTCGGCGAGAAGGGCGCCTACGTCGCCGGCTGGATGTACTTCCTCAACTGGTCGACCACCGGCATCGCCGACATCACCGCGATCGCGCTCTACACGCACTACTGGAGCTTCTTCACCGACATCCCGCAGTGGGTGCTGGCGCTGATCGCGCTCGCCGTCGTCCTCGTGATCAACCTGATCTCGGTGAAGATCTTCGGCGAGATGGAGTTCTGGTTCGCGATCGTCAAGGTCGCGGCTCTCGTCGCCTTCATGCTGATCGGCATCTTCCTGCTGGTCACCCAGCACGACGTCGGCGGGCAGACGCCCGGCCTGAGCGTGATCACCGACAACGGCGGCTTCCTGCCGCACGGCATCATGCCGGTCGTGATCGTGATGCAGGGCGTCGTCTTCGCGTACGCCTCGCTGGAGCTGGTCGGCGTCGCGGCGGGCGAGACCGCCGAGCCGCAGAAGGTCGTCCCGCGCGCGGTGAACTCGATCATGTGGCGCGTCGGACTCTTCTACGTCGGCTCCGTCATCCTGCTCGCGCTGCTGCTCCCCGGGTCGGTGTACTCGGCGGACCAGAGCCCGTTCGTGACGGTGCTTTCCAAGATCGGCGTCCCGGCGGCCGGTGACGTGATGAACCTGGTGGTCCTCACGGCCGCCATGTCGTCGCTGAACTCGGGCCTGTACTCCACGGGCCGCATCCTGCGCTCGATGGCGATGGCGGGTTCGGCACCGAAGTTCACCGCGAAGATGAACAAGAGCCAGGTCCCCTACGGCGGCATCCTGCTCACCTCCGCGGTGTGTGTGCTCGGCGTCGGCCTCAACTTCCTGATGCCGAGCCAGGCCTTCGAGATCGTCCTGAACGTGGCGTCCCTCGGCATCATCAGCACCTGGGTGATCATCATGATCTGTCACCTGGCGTTCGTCCGTCGCGCCAAGGAGGGCCTGCTCACCAGGCCCGGCTTCCGGCTCCCGGGCAGCCCGGTCACGGAGATCGTCACGATCGTCTTCCTCCTCTCCGTCCTCGCCCTGATGTGGAAGGACCCCGAGGTCGGCCGCAAGACGCTCTACCTCATCCCGATCATCGCCGCGGCGCTGGTCGCGGGCTGGTACGCGATCCGCCGCAACGTGGACCGCGAGGCCGAGACCCTCATGAAGGCCGGCAAGTAACAACGCGCGGGCCACTGTCAGTGGCAACGCCTACGGTGGCGTCATGTCGGAGATCACGTATGTCCGGGGTGACGCCACCGCTCCGTTCGGCAAGGGCACCAAGCTGATCGCCCATGTCTGCAACGACCTGGGCGGCTGGGGCAAGGGCTTCGTCGTCGCGGTGTCGCGCCGCTGGCCCGAGCCGGAGGCGGCGTACCGCCGGTGGCACCGGGAGCGCGCCAAGAACGACTTCGGCCTGGGCGCCGCCCAGTTCGTCCAGGTCGGACCGCTGCTGTGGGTGGCCAACATGATCGGCCAGCACGGCATGCGCACCGGCAGCAAGGGCGTCCCCGTGCGCTACGAGGCGATCGACGCCGCCCTGTGCAAGCTCGCCGACAAGGCGGTGGAGCTCGACGCCTCCGTGCACATGCCGCGCATCGGCTGCGGCCTCGCGGGCGGCAAGTGGTCCCGGGTCGAGCCGCTGATAGCCGAGCGGCTCACGGCCCGCGGGATCGCCGTGACGGTGTACGACTTCGGGGACTGAGCCCTCTACACCCTCGGGCCGGGCGTGACGAGCCTCACCCAACTCCCTTGCAGATGTGCGTTGTTGTGCACGGGTGAGCGGGTAGGTCACCGGCATGCAGCTCATCGCGATGAACCTGGGCCCCCTCAAGCCGGAGCCCCAACACCTCGCCGCCGCAGCCGTGCTGTTCGGCTCCGTCTTCTTCCTGGTCAGGCGCATTCTGCCGCGCCTCGACCGCGTACTCGAAGTGCGCGCCGGGATCCTCGAAGGAGTCACCGGCGGACCGGCGGCCGAGCTGCGCCTTGAGGCCGAGCGGATACGCGACAAGCGGGAAGAGATGCTCGCCGAAGCCCGCCACGACGCGGCACAGGTGCGCCAGCGGGCCCGCGAGGAAGGCGCCGCGCTGATCGCCGCCGCCCGCGAGGACGGCGTACGCGAGCGCGATGAACTCGTGGCGTCGGGCCAGGCCAGGATCGAGACCGAACGTGCATCGGCGGAGGCCGAACTGCGCGGCCAGGTATTCGAGTTGGCGTCGGACCTTGCGAGCAGGATTGTGGGGGAGCCGATTCCGGCGCAGGCGGCAACGGGCCGCTAGAGACGGACGGGGCGCCCCGTCAGGGGCGCGGGGAACTGCGCGAGCAACCACGACGTACCCGTAGCCGCGCACTGCAGTGCCCCCCACGGCGCCTGGGCGGCGCTGCCCCCGCCGGAGAGGCCAAGTTTCGCCTGGCGCCGACCCCGTCGGCCCGGCAGGCTCACACCATGGGACAAATGGTGTCGGTCAAGGGCGGCCAGCTCTGGGCGGAAGATTCCGGCGGCAACGGATTGCCGCTGGTCCTGCTGCACCCGGGCGTCGCAGACTCCCGCATCTGGGACGGGATCCTGCCGCGCCTCACCGAGCGGCACCGGGTCGTCCGCTATGACGCGCGCGGCTACGGCAGGTCGCCGGCCCCGACCGCCGCGTTCTCGCTGGCCGAGGATCTCGGCGCGGTCCTCGACCACTTCCGGATCGGCCGCGCTGTCCTCGCCGGGTCGAGCATGGGCGGGGCCACGGCCATCAGCCTCGCGCTCGACGACCCCGCGCGGGTCGCGGGTCTCGCCCTGGTGGTGCCGGGCATCACCGGCCGTTCCGACCTCCTCTCCGAGGAGTTCATGGCCGAGTTCGTCAGGCTCGCGAAGGCGGGCGACATGGAAGGCCTCGTGAGCCTGCTGATGCACAGCTCGGCGGCGGCGGGCACCGGCTACGACCCCGAGGTCAGGGCGCACCTCCTCGCGGTCCTCCCGGCCTGGTTCGCCACCCAGCCGCACAACGTGCCCGACCCACCGGCCTTCGACCGCCTCGGCGAGCTCGACGTGCCGTGCGTCCTCGCCCTGGGGGAGCTGGACCAGCCCTCGGTGGTCCGCTGCAACGAGGAGATGGCCGAACGCATCCCCGGCTGCCGCCTGGTGCGCCTGCGCGAAAGCGACCACTTCCCGACCCTGCGCGAGCCGGACGCGGTCACGGACCTCATCCTGCAGACACACGCGGCGGCGGCAGGCTGAGCGGGACTCCGCCCTGCACCCCGGCGAACGCCTCGACCAGGGCCGTCGCATACTGGAACACGTACATACCGGGCACCGGCCGGCAGGTCGGCTCACCCACCGGGAGTCGTGTGATGCCACAGCGCCAGGCCGCCCCCGAGCCGCCGCCACCCGGCGGGATCCTCTGGGACATCGCCGGTGACGTCCGCGCCCTGCTCGCCCTGCCCGCCGCGCTCACCATGCAGGTCGCGCACCCCGCGGTGGGCGCCGGCGTCGACACGTACTCCGTCTTCCGCACCGACCCCTGGGGCCGCGGCGAGCGCTCGCTGCGGTCGCTGCAGACATGGGTGTACGGCGGTGAGGCCGCGGCCGAGGAGGGCCGCAGGCTCCGTGAGCTGCACAAGACCATCCAGGGCACGGACGCCCACGGCCGGAGCTACCACGCGCTGACGCCCGCGTACTACGCCTGGGTCCACGCCACCGGATTCCCCGTCTACCGGCACGCGCAGCAGTACTTCGGCCGCCCCTTCACCCCGGCGCAGGAGCGGCAGTTGTACGCGGAGTGGCTCCAGGTGGGCCGGATCCTCGGGATCCACGACCGGGACATGCCGCAGACGCTCGACGAGTTCTGGCCGTACTACGACAAGGTGCTTGCCGACGAACTGGAGCTGACGGCCGTCGCCGCGGAACTGGTCGCCGTGGACCGCCCGCTCCCGCCGCCCGACCGGGGTCCGCGCGCCCTGCGCCTCGCGCTGCGCGTCCTGTGGCCGATCATCCTGCCGCCCCTGGCCCGCTCCCGCCGCTTCCTCACGATCGGCCTGATGCCACCGGACGCGCGGCAGGCGATCGGCCTCCCCTGGACCATGACCCAGGAACGCCGCCTGCGCCGCTTCGGGCGCGCAGTCCGCACGGTGGTGCCGCTCCTGCCGGAACGCCTGCGCTACCTGCCGCTGGCCCGCGAGGCGAGAAGGCGAGAACGCCGTCGCTACGGGAGACGAGCGTCCCGCCCTTCTATCTCCAACCTGCGTTGTTCGTAGAATGGCCCGGTGGAGGACATCAATGCGATCGCGGCCCTGCAGGATCCGGTGCGGCGTCGCCTGTACGAGTACGTGGCGGCGCAGGGCCGCGAGGTCGGCCGCAACGAGGCCGCCGAGGCGGCCGGGGTTGCGCGCACGCTGGCCGCGCACCATCTGGACAAGCTGACCGAGGCGGGGCTCCTCGAAAGCGGCAGCCGCCGCCTCACGGGCCGCTCGGGGCCGGGGGCGGGCCGTCCCGCGAAGGTGTACACGCGGTCCCGGGCCGAGCGGGCGGTTGCGCTGCCCGCCCGCGACTACCGCACCGCCGCCGACCTGCTCGCCGAGGCCGCCGATGAGGCAGGGCTCGACGCCGGGCTCTACGCGGCAGCGCGCCGCAGGGGCGAGGCGCTGCGCGGTTCGGCGGCGCCCTGCGGCGACCTCGAAGAGGCCATGAAGACGCTGGCCGCCCGCGGCTACGAACCGCACCTTGAAGGCGCCGAGGGGGCAGACGGAGAGGCCGCACCCGTCGTCCGTATGCGCAACTGCCCCTTCCACGCCGTCGCCGAACGCTTCCCGCCGCTCGTCTGCGGCATGAATCTGGCACTCCTGGAGGGGCTGCTCGGCACGGACGGCCCCGTCCATGCCCGCATGGACGCGCGGCCGGGGGAGTGCTGCGTGGTGGTCGAAGATTCTAAAAACAATGACGATTGACATAGAAAAGCGCGCCGTGCTGGGATGAGGCCATGACCGCATCCCTGCCTGCCGCCCACCTAGCCCAGCTCAACGTCGCCACGCTCCGCCATCCCCTCGACGACCCGCGCATGGCGCCGTTCGTCGAGCTGCTCGACCCGGTCAACGCCGCCGCGGACGCCGCGCCCGGCTTCGTGTGGCGGCTCGTCGAGGAAGGGGCGGCCGACGCCACCGAACTGCGCCCCGCCGGCGAGGACGTCATCGTCAACCTGACGGTGTGGGAGACCCAGGAGGCCCTGTGGGACTTCGCCTACCGCAGCGGGCACCTGGAGGTGATGCGGCGGCGCCGCGAATGGTTCCAGCGGCACGTCGAGGCGCACCTGGTGATGTGGTGGGTCCCAGCGGGCCACCTCCCGACCGTCGACGAGGCCTTGGAGCGCCTCGCGCACCTGCGGTCGCACGGGCCGTCCCCGCGGGCGTTCACGTTTGCCTCGGCGTACACAGACGAGGAGGCCGCGATGACGACGACGGGCCCGCCCACCCACAACTGATCACGCGGGGCAATCGGGTGGGTGGGCGGGAAACATCCGCCGCGAAGCGGCGGTTCAGTCTCAGTGCCCGTGCCCGTGCACACCGTTCGTCGCGGCAATGGACTTCCAGGACTTCGGCGCAGCCGGAACCCCCGCGGTACGCGAGACCCCGGCATCCCGCGCGGCAGGAGCGCCCGGCCGGACCGGCTGGTACAGCCACGTGTCGAAGAGGGAAGCCAGCGGCTTACCCGACACCTTCTCCGCGTACTTGACGAAGTCACCCACCTTCGCGTTGCCGTACGCGTGCTCCTTCGGCCACCCCTTCAGGATCGCCGAGAAGTCCTCCTCGCCGATCTCGTTGCGCAGCGCCTGAAGGGCCAGCGCCCCACGGTCGTACACGGCGATGTCGAACTGGTTCTCCGGACCGGGGTCGCCCGGCTTCACCTTCCAGAACGGGTCGTCGGCCGGGTGCTGCGCGTACACGTAGTCCGCCAGCTCCTGCGCCGTGCCCTCGCCCTCCTTCTCCGACCACAGCCACTGGCTGTACCGGGCGAAGCCCTCGTTGATCCAGATGTCCTTCCAGCCGTCCACCGACACGCTGTCGCCGTACCACTGGTGGGCCAGCTCATGCACGACGACCGACACGTTGGACCCGTTGGCGAACTGCCGCGGGCTGTAGAACGGCCGCGTCTGCGTCTCCAGGGCGAAGCCGCTCGTCACGTTCGGGACGTACCCGCCCAGGGCGTTGAAGGGGTACTTGCCGAAGACGGTCTCCAGCCACTCCGCGACCTCGGTCGACCGCTCGATGCTCGCCCGCGCGGCCCCGGCGTTGTCGCCGAGGTCCTTGCTGTAGGCGTTCAGGACGGGCAGACCGTCCGCCGTCTTGTCGGTCGTGATGTCGAACTTGCCGACGGCGAGCGTCGCCAGATAGCTGGCCTGCGGCTTGTTCGAGCGCCAGTTGAAGCGCGTCCAGCCGAGCCTCGAACTCTGCGACTGCAGCACGCCGTTGGAGATGGCCTGCGAGCCGTCCGGCACGGAGACCGAGACGTCGTACGTCGCCTTGTCGAGCGGGTGGTCGTTGGACGGGAACCACCAGGCCGCCGACTCCGGCTCCTGTGCGGCGACACCGCCGTCCGGCGTGCGGGCCCAGGCCGTGAAGCCGTTGATCTTCACCTCGGACGGCTTGCCCGCGTAACGGACGACGACGGTGATCGGCGTGCCCTTCGGCAGTCCGGCCGCCGGGGTGATCTCCAACTCCTGCTCGCCGGTGGCCTTGAACGCCGCCTTCTTGCCGTTGACCCGCACCTCGCTGACCTTCAGGCCGAGGTCGAGATTGAAGCGGGACAGGTCCTGCGTCGTGGTGGCGTTGATGGTCGCCGTGCCTTCGAGCAGATCGGTCTTCGGCTGGTACTTCAGCCGCAGGTCGTAGTGCGACACGTCGTAGCCGCCGTTGCCGCTCGCCGGGTAATAGGGATCGCCGATCCCCGGCGCCCCGGGCGTGAAGTCGGCGGCCGATGCCGGGATCGCCAGCAGCAGAGAGGCCGCGAGCGCGCCAGGGGCGATGAGTCTGCGGTGCACAAGAGCTCCAAGTCGTAGGGGCACATCGGTAGATGGGTTCGACCTTATTGAGCCCTCCGGTCACGGGTCATGTCCATGGCCGCTGCTGTCACACGATCGCCATTCGGCCGACATGTGCCAGTACGCCCCACGAACCTGTCGCGGCCGCGTACTGCCCTCTGTCGCACGGGAGTTGACCGGTGTACCTTCCGCGCCATGCCGATACGTGCGCGACGCACACGCTTGATCCGGAGATCCCTGGTGACGGCGGCCCTGGCCGCCCTGATGGCCACCCTCATGTCCCCGGGCGCCGCACAAGGGGCGCCGAGCGCCCCGCGTGAGAGCAAGCCCGTCTACTCGTACGAGAGCGCGATCCGCGAAGCCGTCTGGGTCGACACAAAGATCGACGGAGACGACGACGGGAAGACCGACCGGGTCGCCGTCGACATCGTCCGGCCCCGCGAACCGGCCCAACAGGGCCGGAAGATACCCGTGATCATGGATGCCAGCCCGTACTACTCCTGCTGCGGGCGCGGCAACGAGAGCCAGAAGAAGACGTACGACGCGAACGGCGACGTCGTCCAGATGCCGCTCTACTACGACAACTACTTCGTGCCCCGCGGCTACGGCTTCGTCGCCGTCGACTTCGCGGGAACGAACCGCTCCGACGGCTGCGTCGACGTCGGCGGCCGCTCCGACGTCCAGTCCGCCAAGGCCGTCGTCGACTGGCTGAACGGCCGGGCCCGCGGCTACACGACCCGGACAGGAAGCCAGTCCGCCAAGGCGACCTGGACCAACGGCGCCACCGGAATGATCGGCAAGAGCTACGACGGCACCGTCGCCAACGGCGTGGCCGCCACCGGCGTCGAGGGCCTGAAGACGATCGTCCCGATCGGCGCCATCTCCTCCTGGTACGACTACTACTTCGCCAAGGGCGCCCCGCTCTACGACAGCGGCCCCGAGTGGCTCTCGGACTACGTGGAGAGCCCCGAGGCACGGGCCCGCTGCGGCGCCGTACAGCAGCGGCTCATCGACGGGGCGCCCCGCACCGGCGACTGGACCCGGCTGTGGAGCGAGCGCGACCACGTCCCGGACGCCGACAAGGTGAAGGCCAGCGTCTTCGCCGTACACGGCATGCAGGACCTGAACGTGCGGATGAAGCACTTCGGTCAGTGGTGGGACGCGCTCGCCGACGCGGGCGTCGACCGCAAGGTGTGGCTCAGCCAGACCGGCCACGTCGATCCGTTCGACTTCCGCCGCGGCAGTGGGGTCTCCCCTGCTCGAGCGGAGCCGAGAGCTTGGGGATGGGTGCGCACCCTGCACCGCTGGTTCGACCATGAACTCCTCGGCTACGACAACGGCATCGACCGCGAGCCGATGGCCGACATCGAGCGCGCACCCGACCGGTGGACCACCGACCGCGTCTGGCCCCCGCGCGCCACGGACACGGTCAAACTCCGCCCCGGCAAGGGGACTTCACCCGGCGTCGGCACCCTCGGCACCCGCCCCGGCACCGGCAGCGAGACCTTCACCGACGACCCGAAGCTGAGCGAGACCGACTGGGCCGCGCAGATCGACACCTCGACCCCCGCGAAGGCAGGGTTCATCAGCCGCCCGCTCGGCCGCGACCTGCGGCTCTCCGGCTCCTCCGAAGTGACCGTCACCGCGACGCCGACGACCCGCACCGCCCACCTCTCCGCGGTCCTCGTCGACCTGGGACCCGACACCATCCGCGACTACGCGAGCGCCGGCGAGGGCATCACCACGCTCACCGAACGCACCTGCTGGGGCGCCAGCACCGGCGGCGACAGCTCCTGCTTCAAGGAGACGAAGGCGAAGACCGCCGACGTCGACTACACGGTCTTCAGCCGCGGTTGGGCCGACCTCGGCAACTGGGCCGACGACCACCAGGGCCGCCCCCTCACGCCGGGCAAGCCGCACACCATCACCCTCGACCTGGCAGCGAGCGACCACGTCGTACCCAAGGGGCACCGCCTCGCGCTGATCGTCGCGGGCACCGACAAGGACCTCATCGACCCCCCTGCCGACACCCCGACCCTCGCCATCGACCTCGCCCGTACGTCGGCGAAGGTCCCGCTCGTCGGCGGCGCAGGTGCCTTCACCACCTCACCAGACGTCACCCCCCGCGCATCCCGTCTCGACGGCGTGGCCCCGCCGCGTCCGTTCCGCCCCGTCCCGGGAGGCAGCACTTCATGAGACCCCGCATCCGCACCCTGGCCCTTGCCTGCGCCACCGCCGCGCTCGCCGCACCGCTCCTGACCGCGCCCGCGCAGGCCTCGGGAACCCCGCCACGTACCGGATTCGAGGAGACGAACGGCGCGCGCTGGACCAGTCAGCCGGAGGAGCAGGACTTCCTCGCCGCCGTCGACAGGTCGACCGACCGGGTATCCGTCGCCCGCGTAGGCACCACCAAGCAGAACCGGCCGCTCCAACTGGTGCGCATCGGCGACCGGCCCGCCAAGAACACGGTGCTGCTGATCTGCAGCCAGCACGGCGACGAGCCGTCGGGCCGTGAGGCGTGTCTGTCGACGATCCGCGACCTGGCGTACGCGAAGGACAAGCAGACCCGCGCGTTCCTCTCCCGCACCACCCTGCTCGTCGTCCCCACCGCCAACCCGGACGGCCGCGCCGCCGACACCCGCGGCAACTCCGACGGCGTCGACATCAACCGGGACCACATCGCGCTGCGGACGGCGGAGGGTCGTACGATGGCCGCCGTCATCCGCGACCGGAAGCCCGACGCCATCTACGACCTGCACGAGTACGGCGCGACCCCCAAGTACTACGACAAGGACCTCTTCGACCTGTGGCCGCGCAACCTCAACACCGACGAGGCGGTCCACGGCGAGGCGAAGACCCTGTCGGAGGGTTACGTCAGGCCGGCCGCCAACAAGTCGGGCTACACGACGGGGACGTACGGGATCTGGACCGACCCCGTGACCGGTGAACCCATCAAGCAGACCGCGGGCGACGGCCAGGAGCGCATCCTGCGCAACGTCTCCGGCATCAAGCACGCCGCGGGCCTGCTCATCGAGAGCCGGGTCGATCCGCTCACAGATGCCGAGAAGAAGGACGAGGCGCTGAACAACCGCCGCCGCGTGAAGTCCCAACTCTCGGCTCTGGGCGGCCTGTTCGCCTACGCCGACGAGCGGCGCGGCCAGCTGGAGGCCGCCACCGGCGCGGCCCGCGTCGAAGGGTTCCGCGACAGCGGTCCCGTCTACATCGGCGGCGCCGACAACGACCCCGCCGAACCGTCCGAGGTGATCCAGGACCCGCCCGCCTGCTACCGGCTCGACGCCGCGCAGTACGGCGACATCAAGGACGAACTCGCCCTGCACGGAGTGCAGGCGAAGCGGGACGGTTCGGGTGCGTACGTGCCGCTGCGGCAGTCCGCGCGCGCCCTCGTGCCGCTGCTCCTGGACGAGCGTGCTCCTTATCACCTGGTCACAGGTCGGCCCGACACTGCCTGTTGAGCAGTTGAGTGGTGCGTCACGTGTGGTAGTGGGTAGCGGAGCACAGAGATTGTACGAATACGAAATCCGTGAAAGGTGCACTTGTGACGCAAGACCTGCAGAAAGCGGACGGCGGAGGAGAGGCGCCAGATCCGGCGCTCTCCTCCGGCGGCCGGTCTCCACAGACCGACCGGATCGTGTTCGGTGTGACCGCCGTGCTCACCCTGGCCTTCGTGGTCTGGGGCGCCGTGTCGACGGACTCCTTGGAGGAAGTCTCCACGGACGCGCTCAACGGCCTGATGACCAACGGTGGTTGGTTCTTCATGCTGACCGCGAGCGCCTTCGTGGTCTTCGCGCTCTGGCTGGCGATGAGCCGGTACGGGAAGATCACCCTCGGCAAGGAGGGCGAGGAGCCGGAGTTCCGGACCGTGTCGTGGGTCGCCATGATGTTCAGCGCCGGCATGGGCATCGGCCTGATGTTCTACGGAGTGAGTGAGCCGCTCGCCCACTTCACCACGCCCCCGCCGGGCACGGATCCCGCCGACTCCGCCGCGGCGATGGAAACGGCCATGGCCACCACCCTCTTCCACTGGACGCTCCACCCGTGGGCGATCTACGCGGTGGTGGGCCTGGCGATCGCGTACAGCACGTTCCGGCGTCGTCGGCGGCAGACCATCAGCGCCGTGTTCACGCCCCTCATCGGTGAGAAGCACTCCCAGGGCACCTGGGGCAGGGTCATCGACATCCTGGCCATCCTCGCGACGCTCTTCGGCTCCGCCGCGTCGCTGGGTCTCGGCGCCCTGCAGATCGGTGCCGGCATCGAGGTCCTCGACTGGATGGACGACGCGGGCACGGGTCTGCTCGTCACCATCATCGCCGTACTGAGCCTGGCCTTCGTGGCGTCCGCCGTCTCCGGTGTGGAGAAGGGCGTCCAGTGGCTCTCCAACATCAACATGGTGCTCGCGGGGCTCCTCGTGGTGTTCGTCTTCATCGCGGGCCCCACCGTCATCATGCTGGACATGCTGCCGACCTCGCTCGGCGCCTACCTCGACGACCTCCCGCAGCTGATGGGCCGCACCGAGGCATCGAGCGGCAAGGGCGTCGCGGAGTGGCTGAGCGGCTGGACGGTCTTCTACTGGGCCTGGTGGATCTCCTGGACGCCCTTCGTCGGCATGTTCATCGCCAGGATCAGCAGGGGCCGTACGATCCGTCAGTTCGTCGGCGGCGTCATTCTCGTCCCCAGCACCGTCAGCCTCATCTGGTTCGCCGTCTTCGGCGGCAGCGCGATGACGGTCAAGGACCGCGGCGGCCTGGAGGGCCAGGACACCCCGGAGTCCCAGCTCTTCGGCCTCCTTCACGAGTACCCGATCGCCACCTTCACGAGCCTGCTCGTGATGATCCTGGTGGGCATCTTCTTCGTCTCGGGTGCCGACGCGGCCTCGATCGTGATGGGCACGCTCTCCCAGAAGGGCGCGCTCGAACCGGGCAAGCTCGTCGTCGTGTTCTGGGGCATGGTCACCGGCGCCGTCGCCGCGATCATGCTGCTCATCGGGGACGGCTCGGACGACGCCCTCACCGGGCTACGGAATCTGACGATCCTTGTCGCGGCGCCCTTCACCCTGGTGATGATCGGGATGTGTGTGGCGCTGATGCGGGACCTGCGCCACGACCCGCTGATCGTGCGGGGCGAGCACGGCACGGAAGCCGTCGAGAAGGCCGTGATCGCGGGTCACGCGCAGTACGACGGCGACTTCGAGATCCAGATCGGCCCGGTCGAGAACGGGGGCGAATCGGAGTCCGAGGGGAACCCGGTCAAGTCCGGCTGATCCTTTCCGTTCAGCCTGACCCGTTCCGTTCAGGCTGATCCTCTCCGCTCAGGAGGAGGCGGCCGTCCCGTTCGCGAGACGCGCCGCCTCCTGGGCGCAGCCCCACGCCACCGTGACCCCGGCACCTCCGTGGCCGTAGTTGTGCACAAGCACCCGGCCGCCGCCGAGGAGTTGACGCTCGATCCGCACCGCGGGGCGTGCGGGCCGCAGCCCCACCCGGTGGTCGAGCACCCGCGCCCCCGCGATCTCGGGCCGCACCGCGGCGCACCGCTTCACGATCGCGTCGGCCACCGCGGGATCCGGCTCCAACGACCAGTCGTCCTCCTGCGCCGTGCCACCGAGCACGAGCCGGCCCGGCTGCGGGAAGAAGTACGTCGACGTGTGCGCGGTGGCGGCCGCGGAGGCGAACCACGTCCGCACCCCGGGGTTCTCCACGAGCACCAACTGCCCCCGCACCGGCCGCACCGAGGCGTCCGGCACCAGCGTCCGCGCCCCGATCCCCGAGCAGTTGACCACGCACCGCGCCTCGGCAAGGGGCTCGGCGAGGCTCTCCACCGTGCGCGCCTCCACGGTCCCGCCCGCCCGCGCGAGACGCTCGCGCAGCCACCCCAGATGCACCGGCATGTCGATCAGCGGCAGCCGCGCCCACACGCCGGGACCGTCGTACTCGGCGCGGCTCGCGGTCCGCAGCCCCGGCACCCGGGCCGCCCACGGCCCGAGCTCGTCCAGGCACGTCTCGCCTTGTACGCCATCGACCATGCGTACGCCGGTCTCGTCGGCCCGCGTCGCCAACTCCTCGTACACGGACAGGGATTGGAGGGACCAGTCGGCGACGGACTCGGCGGGCTCGATGCGGTAGGGCCACCACAGCGCTCCCGCGACCGTCGAGGTCGTGCGCTCGGCGGGCTCCCGCGACCACACCCGCACCGGGCGCCCTTGTTCGGCGAGCAGGACAGCGGTCGTCAGACCGATGACACCACTGCCCACCACGATCACATCGCTGCCATGCGCCTCGTCCATCCCAGGAACGTAGCGGAATGTGTCATGCCGTGCTCACATCACGTCTCAGATGGGGATACTCACACCATGTCTGCCGAGTACGCGACCTTCGGTCTGGCACCGGCCATGCGCGCCGGTGGAGTTCTCGCCAACGGTGACTACCAAGTCCACCGGGATTTCGTCGACTTCATCGTGAACGGACGACCGCTGCTCTTCCAGCTCTCCGACCTCGACGCCGTATCCCCCCTCGCCGCCGACGTACCACCCGCGATCTTCACCCATCATGTGCGCGGACTTCTCCTGGAAACGGAGGCGCCACTGCTCGACGGCCGGCACGTCATCTACGGATGCCCCGAATGCGAGGGCCTGGAATGCGGGGCGGTCACCGCCGTCATCGAGCGGGCGCCGGACGGAGAGGATGCCTATGTGTGGTGTGACTTCGCCTGGCAGACCGCCGAGCGGGCCGATCTGGAGCTCAACGGCTACCACGGCATAGGGCCCTTCCGCTTCCAGGGTGCCGAATACCGTGAGGCCCTCGGCCTGGTCTTCGGTGTGTCGATGGCGGGGATCACCACGTACGAACTCGTCTCCGGCGAGGACTTCAGCGGGGGGAGCGGCACCACGATCAGCAACGGC